>JALYQN010000070.1 GCA_030855835.1 Actinomycetota bacterium
CACCGCCTCGACCGCTTCGGGGGTGTGCGCGTAGTCCACGACGGCGGCGAACCCCTGCCCCTCGTCGATCACCTGCATCCGGCCGGGCGCCCCCTCGACGCCGGCCAGGCCGGCAGCCACGCCCGGCAGCGGCAACCCGGCCTCGGCCAGGGTGGCCACCGCAGCCAGCGCGTTGCGGACGTTGAAGGCGCCCGGGATCGGCAGCCGTACCGGCTGACGACGCCCGGCTGGCCCCACCACGTCGAAGACGCTGCCGCGGGGGGTCAGCCGCACCCCGGACACCCGCCAGTCGGCGGTGCTCTCAGGGTCGGTCGAGCAGGTGACGTGCGGCAGGTCCGCACGCCTGGCGAGCCGCCGGCCCCATTCATCGCCGACGTCGATGACCGCCCGGCGGGCTCGGCCGGAGGTAAACAGCTCGGCTTTGGCAGCCCAGTAGCTCTCCACGTCGCGGTGAAGATCTAGGTGGTCACCGAAAAATTAAAAAAAAAAGGCGACATCGAAGACGATGCCGTCGACCCGGCCCTGGACCAGCGCGTGGCTGGACACCTCCAGAGCGCAGGCCCCGACCCGCTGCTCGCGCATCACCGCCAGCAGCGCGTGCAGGTCCGGGGCCTCCGGCGTGGTCAGCCGGGACGCGATCCGGCGACCGGCGGCGACCGAGCCCGTGGTGCCGACCAGCCCGGGGACGTGGCCGGCGCCGCGCAGCCCGGCCTCGAGCAGGTAGGTGACCGTGGTCTTGCCCTGGGTGCCGGTCACACCGAGCATCAGCAGCCGCTCGGCGGGTCGGCCGTACACCGCGGCGCCCAGGATGCCGAGCGCGGCTCGGGGTCGCGGTGCGGTGAGCACCGGCACGCCTGGAGCGTCCGGGCTCAGCAGCTGCGCGCCGTCCGGGTCGGTGAGCACGGCCACCGCCCCGGCCGCCACGGCAGCTTGCGCGTAGCGCGCACCGTGGGTGCGGCTACCGGCCAGCGCGGCGTACAGATCGCCTGGGCGTGCCGCCTGGGAGTCGAGGGAGAGCCCAGTGATGGTCGGGTCGGCTCCCGGGACGCCCGCCGGAACCACGTCCGGGACCAGTGCCACTAGGTCGCGCAACCGCACCCCGTGGACCGAGGTGGGACGCGCATCCAGCGTGGACGGCGGTGTGTTCAACGGGCACTCCAGGTGCTCGGGCCTCCCGGCGCCCGCGTGCGGTCGCGTCGTCGGCGCGGGCGGCTGACGCCCGGGCACGCTACCGGCTCACCAGCGGGACGGGAGCGGCGGCGACCTGTCACGGGTCGGTGCGACCGCGTACCGCTGCAACGTGTAGGCCATCACGTCGTGGAAGACCGGGCCGGCTCCGCTGCCGCCGCCGACACCCGGGGCAGGGTTGTCCAGCACGATGTAGGCGGAGAACCGGGGGTCGTCGGCTGGGGCGAAACCGGCGAAGGACACAACGGTCTTGTTGGGGTCGTACCCGCCGGCGCCGGTGACGCGCTGTGAGGTGCCGGTCTTGCCGGCCACCCGGTACCCGGGGATCGCGGCGGCCTCGGCGGTGCCCGCCGGTGCGGTCACTGCCTCCTCCATCATCGCGGCGACCTGTCCGGCCGCGGCGCGGGACACCACCCGGTGGCGCTCTGCCTTCTCGACGGGCACGGTGGCCCCGTCGGGTCCCACCGCGCCGAGCACCAGCGACGGGGCGACGTAGGTGCCGTGGTTGGCGATCGCGTTGACAGCGGCGGCCATCTGCACCGCGGTCACCGACAGGCCCTGACCGAACAGGATGTTGGCGCGGGTGATGTCCAGCCACTCGGAGGCGGGATAGAGGATGCCGCGGGACTCGCCGGGCAGGCCGATGCCGGTCTCGGCTCCCAGGCCGAAGGCGCGCAGGTAAGGCTCCAGCTCGCTGCCGCGGAAGCCCTGCGCGGCCTTGATCACCCCGAGGTTGGACGACTGCGCGAGGGCACCGGTGGCGGTCAGCCGAATCGTGCCGTGCCGGAACCAGTCGCGCACGCGGGCGTCGTCGAAGACCAGGCTCGGCGGCACCGTGAGCCGGGTGCGGGGCCGGATGCGGTCCTCCTCCAGCAGGGCTGCGAAGGTCAGCAG
>JALYQN010000080.1 GCA_030855835.1 Actinomycetota bacterium
GCACCGTACCGGCGCGGCCCAGCACCTTCGCGCTGGTCAGCCAGTCGGGCAGGCTGGAAGGCGACCTCCTGGCGGCGACCGCCGGCCCGCTTGGCCCGGTACAGCGCGGCATCGGCTCGGCGCAGCAGCGTCTTGGGGTCCCTCAGCGCCGCCGCATCGGGAGACCCGCCGTCCGTGGCGGGCGGTGCCGACGCCACTCCTGAGGAGACGCCCGCTCCTGGTGCCAGCTCTGTTGCCCGCCGGACTAGGTCGTCCAGCACGTCGGCGGCGGCGGTGCCCGACCAGTCAGACGCGATCAGGCAGAACTCGTCCCCACCGAGCCTGGTCGCTACCGCACCGGGCAGCCGGGACGCCGCCTCACTGAGCAGCAGGGCGACCGCCCGCAGCAGCAGGTCACCGGCCAGGTGTCCCTCCCGGTCGTTGACGCCCTTGAGGCCGTCGACGTCCCAGATCGCCACCGTGAGGGGTCCCGGGTGCTCGCAGGCCGCAGCCAGCGTCTCGTCGGCGAGGCGGCGGTTACCCAGGCCGGTGAGAGCATCCACGTAGACGAGGTCACGCAGCTTGTCGCGGCCGAGTAGCCGTCCAGTGCACATCGCGATCGCCTGCGCCACCATCCGCGCCACCGCCAGGTCGCGGGGCAGGAAGCGCCCGCGCCCGGCGCGGGTCAGGTACAGCTCACCCCACACCCGGGTGCCCAGGACGATCGGGCAGCCCAAAGCCGCCTGCTTTCCGAGCGCGCGGAGCAGGGCAACCTCGGCCTGGTCGGCGTCCGGGTCGCCCGCGTGCAGCTCCCAGGGATCCTGCCGCTCGGCCACCTGCAGCAGATAGGGGAAGTCAGTGACCCGGTAGACCTCATCGTCGGGTCGCGCCTGCTCACCGGGGCCCAGCTGACCGACGTTGACCAGCGTGCGGACCTGCCCGGCCTCGGCGTCGTAGCGGCTCACCGAGACCGAGGTGGCCTCCAGCAGCCGCTGCGCGGCTGACGCGCCGAGGTAGGCGAGGTCCTCGACGGTGTGGCTGCCCTCCATGGCGTTGAACAGGTCGGCGAGGACGTGATACCGCTCTGCCTCGCACATCCTGCTCATGATCGCCCAGTGTCTAGACACAGAGTAAGCGAGTCTCACTAAGAGTTACAAAAATGGCTGATCGGTCTGTTCGATGGGCCGGTCAGGCCCGCACGGCCTTGGGGACGGTGACACATCGGGTGACCTGCACGTCAAGCTCGGGCGCGTGGGGCCCGGATTGCCGCACGCAGGTCACCTGTAGCCACCAGCCCGTCCCAGCGGTTCCAGAGCAGCGGGGCAATCTCGAAGTGCGCGTCGCAGGACCGGGTTATGGGTCGATCGCCACCACGCCACGTCGGCACCACGGGCCGAACGCAGCACGTTGTCGTAGTGCAGGTCGTTGTGGATCAGCGTGCCGCCGCACTGGGGGTCGGCGGCCAGGGTCGCCAGCCAGGGTCGCCGCCCGCTCCACGTACCGGCGCGGCAGCGGGGCGCCGACCGGCAGCGCCAGCAGCTCGCGCGACCACCGACTGGCCTGCTCCCCATGCACGCCCGCTGTACTGGCTACCGGAAATGTCTCATCGTCGATCCCCTCAGTGGTCGATGCGACGCACGAGGCGAGGTCTGGCCAGGGTGCTTGTAGCTCACAGGCGGGCGTCACCACCTCTTTCCGGGCGCGGAGTCCCCGGTAGACAGCGCGGCGATGAACGCCTCCTGCGGCACCTCCACCCGGCCGACCATCTTCATCCGCTTCTTGCCCTCCTTCTGCTTCTCCAGCAGCTTGCGCTTGCGGGTGATGTCACCGCCGTAGCACTTGGCCAGCACGTCCTTGCGGATCGCCCGGATGTTCTCCCGGGCGATCACCCGAGCCCCGATGGCCGCTTGGATCGGCACCTCGAACTGCTGCCTCGGGATCAGCTCCTTGAGCTTCTGCGCAAGCGCCACCCCATAGCCGTAGGCCTGGTCGCGGTGCACGATCGCGCTGAACGCGTCGACCGCCTCGCCCTGCAGCAGCACGTCGACCTTGACCAGGTCCGCCTCCTGCTCGCCGATCGGCTCGTAGTCGAGGCTCGCGTACCCGCGTGTCCTGGACTTCAGCGCGTCGAAGAAGTCGAACACGATCTCGGCCATCGGTAGCGTGTATCGCAGCTCCACCCGGTCGGCCGACAGGTAGTCCATTCCCTGCAGGGCGCCGCGCCGGACCTGGCACAGATCCATGATCGTGCCGATGAAGTCGGCCGGTGCCAGCAGCGTGGCGCGCACCACCGGTTCGTGCACACCCGCGATCTTGCCCTCGGGGTACTCGCTCGGGTTGGTGACGACGTGCTCGGTGCCGTCTTCCATGACCGCGCGGTAGACGACGTTCGGGGCGGTGGAGATGAGCTCCAGCCCGGACTCCCGCTCGAGCCGTTCCCGCACGATCTCCATGTGCAGCAGGCCCAGGAAACCGCAGCGGAAGCCGAACCCGAGCGCCCCAGACGTCTCCGGCTCGTACGCCAGCGCGGCGTCGTTGAGCTGCAGCTTGTCCAGCGCATCGCGCAGGTCTGGGTAGTCGGCGCCGTCGATCGGGTACAGGCCGGAGAACACCATGGGATTGGGATGCCGGTAGCCCCCGAGCGGGATGGTCGCCCCGCGCACCGCCGACGTGACGGTGTCCCCCACCCGGCTCTGACGCACCTCCTTGACGCCGGTGATCAAATAGCCGACCTCACCGACGCCGATCTCGGCTGTCTTGACCGGCTCCGGCGAGATGACACCGACCTCGAGCATCTCGTGCACCGCGCCGGTCGACATCATCGTGATCCGGTCCCGGTGGCTGAGCTTGCCGTCGATCACCCGTACGTACGTCACGACGCCGCGGTAGGTGTCGTAGACCGAGTCGAAGATCAGCGCCCGCGGCGGCGCAGTGGGGTCGCCGACAGGCGGCGGCACCTGAGCCACGATGACGTCGAGCAGCGCCTCGACCCCCTGGCCGGTCTTCGCCGACACCCTGAGCACGTCTGCCGGGTCGCACCCGACGACGTGCGCGAGCTCGCCGGCGTACTTGTCCGGCTGTGCACTGGGCAGGTCGATCTTGTTGAGGACCGGGATGACGTGCAGTCCGGCGTCCAGCGCGAGGTACAGATTCGCCAGCGTCTGCGCCTCGATGCCCTGGGCGGCATCCACCAGCAGCACCGCTCCCTCACACGCCTCCAGGCTCCGGCTCACCTCGTAGGTGAAGTCGACGTGGCCGGGGGTGTCGATGAGGTTGAGCACGTAGGTCTGCTCGGTCCCGCTCACCGCGCTGGTGTACGGCAGTCGCACCGCCTGGCTCTTGATCGTGATCCCGCGTTCGCGCTCGATGTCCATCCGGTCGAGGTACTGCGCGCGCATGGTGCGCTCGTCGACCACGCCGGTGAGCTGCAGCATCCGGTCGGCCAGCGTCGACTTGCCGTGGTCGATGTGGGCGATGATGCAGAAGTTGCGCAGCACCCGCGGGTCGGTGGCGCCGGGGGAAGGCGCGGCTCCGAGGCGGGTCGCCGGGGCTGGCTTGGGCACGGGTGCCCTTCGGGTCGGGTGTGAGCGGTCCGCCGCCCATCATCCCATCCCGGTGAGCAGCACGAGCCCCGCAGACCACCGCTGCCGGACCGCAGGTCAGACCCGGTCGGCAGCGCGACGTCCTCACGGACGACCCTTCGCAGCGCCCCGTCCCTGATCTGCGCCTGACCGCCGGGCGGGAGCCAACCGGGTGCGGGGTGGCGTCCTCGGTCGGTGACCCGCGCGCGCGACACTAGGGCCCATGGGGTCGCGCGTGGCGCTTTGGTCGACAGTTGTCGTGGTGCTTGCGGTCGCCTTGTCTGGAGGCTGCAGCAGCACGGACTACTCGTGCAGCAACGGCGAGTGTGAGGTATCGCTGTCGGGAGACGGTGCGACCACCGAGGTCGACGACAACGTCGAGGTCGTGCTCGTCGGGGTGGACGACGATTCAGCGGACCTGAGCGTGGCGGGGCGGAGCGTGACCTGCGCCGAGGGGCAGTCCGTCGATGTCTCGGGGATCGGCGTCACCTGCGACGCGGTCGGTGACGGCGAGATCGAGCTCACGCTCGAGCTGGTCCCGCGTTGACCTTGGCATCCCGGCATCCCGGCATCCCGGCGACCTGGCATCCCGGCTACCTGGTATCCCGGCGACTCTGACATGCGGTGATGGGACGATCCGGTGATTTGGGTGGCGAGGAGGCCGCTGTTACCGTGAGCGACCGTGGCGAACATCAAGTCCCAGATCAAGCGCAACCGGCAGAACGACGCCGCGCACGAGCGCAACAAGGCGAGCAAGTCGGCGTTGAAGACCGCCGTACGGCGCTTCCGCGAAGCCGCCGACGCGGGTGACGCCGACCTGGCGCGCACGTTGGCACACGAGGCTTCGCGACGCCTGGACAAGGCAGCGTCGGCCGGCGTGATCCACAAGAGCCAGGCGGCCAACCGCAAGTCCGTCATCGCCAGGCGCGCCGCGGACCTCTAGGGCCTCAGCACGATCCGCGCTGCCACCGCCGCCCTGCCTGCCTCATCCACGGGCCGCGGCGACTGCCAGCACCATACGTTCGAGGGCGTGGTTGGGGTCGGCGCTGCCGCCCTTGATCTCCAGATCGGCTACCGCCACCGCATCGACAGCCGCGGCCAGCCCGGCGGTGTCCCATCCCTGGGCCGACCTGCGCACCCAACGGAGCTGCCCAGGACTGCAGCCGACCTCGCGGGCGAGATCGGCGGTCCGGCTCGGGTCCACCGCGGCGAACGACAGCTTGATGACCCGTCGTAGCGTGGTGGCGAAGGCTGCGGTCACCAGCGGCAGGTTGACCCGTTGCCCGAACGCGAATCGCAACAGCTCGAGTGCCTCGGCTCGATCACCCAGCATCGCCCGCTCTGCGATGTCGAACGACCTGACCTCCGCCCGACCCTCGTAGTAGCGGCCGACCAGGTCAACGCCGACCAGACCGCCCGGCTCGTCCCGGTCCAGCTGCTCCAGCGCCGCCGAAAGCGCTCGTACGTCGTCGCCCACCGCCCGCTGCAGCAGGGCGGCGGCCTCGGAGTCGACCCGGAGGCCCAGGCGGCGACCTTCGGTGACAATCCAACCGGGCACCTGCCACGGCTTGGGCGCTTCGACCTTGACCTCGCGCGCGCCGGCCTTGCGCAGCTTGTCGAGCAGCCCTCGGCCCCGTGCGCCGCCCGGGTGCAGAAGCACCAGGCCGACGTCCGGCTCCGGGGCTGAGACATAGGCTTCCAGCCGATCGTGCATGGCCTCGGGGAGCAGATCGATCCCGCGCACCACCACCCCACGGCTCGACGCGAACAGGGATGGGCTGGTCAGCTCGGCGAACTCACCGGCATCGAGCATCGAGCCGAGGACGTCGGACAGGTCAGCGCCCGGGTCGTCGTCGAGCAGCGCCCGGCGGACATCGTCGACCACCCGTTCGGCGAGAAACCCAGCCGACCCGGTCACAAGCACCACCAGGCCGAGGATCCGTGTCATGGCCGTGCTCACGCTTGCCAGCATCGCAGCGTCCGCCCCCGGTGAGGCCGGTCGTCTCACCGAGCAACCCAGCCCAGCTGGCCGTCGTCCACCACCACCGCCACGTCACCGTGCTGATCAGTGCGGGCGACCTGGTCCGCGCCAGTGCCCAGATGCGCCAGTAGCGCCGGTGCGGGATGCCCGTACCCGTTGTCCGCGCCCACCGAGACCACCGACAGCGGCGCGCCCACGGCGGCCAGGAAGCTCGGGTCCTGACGCTGGCTGCCGTGGTGCGGCACCTTCAGCACGTCGGCGTGCAGGTCCACCCCGGTTCGCAGCAGCGCCTGCTGGCCCGTGGGCTCGACGTCGCCGGTCAGCAGCAGGCGCACACCGCCCACCTCGACCAGGAGCACCACACTGGCGTCATTGACCGGTGATCCCTCGCCGGCGTCATCGGACAGGTCCGGGTGAGTCGTCACCGGCGGCGCCAGAACCCGCCAGTCCACCGCGCCCGCGGAGAATCCGGAACCGGCCGCCACGGTGCGGATCGGAACGTCGGCCGCTGCAGCAGCCGCCGACACCGCCGCCCACGACTCGCGGGGGGTGCGGACCGGCCCGACCTGCAGCTGCGCCACCGGGAGCGCTCCGAGCACCCCACGGATCCCGTCGACGTGGTCAGCGTGCAAGTGCGTCACGACCAGCGCCGCTACCGAGCCGATTGCGAGGTCGGCGAGGCAGTCCTGTACCTCCGCGGGGTCCGGGCCGGCGTCGACAACCAGGGCGCTGGTTTCGCCGGTGGGAACGACGAGCGCGTCACCCTGCCCGACGTCGCAGGCGACGAACACCCAGCCCGGCGGCGGCCACCCCGGAGACGGCAGAGGCCGTAGGACGGCGACCACCAGCAGCACGGCCACGGCGATCGCAGCCGCGCGTCGGCGTAGCCCCCAGTGCACCACCAGCCCGACCAGCGCGCACAGGCCCGCCAGCCCCGCGAGGGCGGGCAGCGACGTCCCCCACTCGACGACAGCACCGGGGAGTCGGGCGGAGAGCCGGGCGACCGTGACGATCCACCATGCCGGAGCGACCGCGGTCCACCCGAGCAGCTCGCCGAGCCGGGGCCAAGCGGTTGCAACCAGACCGGCGAGCAGTCCCAGCAC
>JALYQN010000084.1 GCA_030855835.1 Actinomycetota bacterium
GCTCGGCGACGACGCCGGTGAGGCCGACCTCGACACCGCCGACGTCGCCCGCCTCGACGGCCCCAGCGATGCCGGGCTGCTGGTCAAGGTCGCGGTGCCGCTCACCGGGATCGCCAGGCTGCTGCACACCACCCGCGAGGTCGAGGACCGGCTGGGCCTGTCCTGCGGCGTGGTCGGCAGTGCCGGGGTCGGCGTGCTGCACGTCCAGCTGGCCGACGTCACGGGCGAGACCTCGGCCGCGGTCCAGGCGGTCGAGCTGTTGCGCAACACCGCCCGCCAGACCAGCGGGGCGGGCAGCGCGGTCGTCCTGCATGCCCCTGCCGAGGTACGTGCTCACGTCGACTCGTGGGGTCCGATCACCGGACTCGACCTGATGCGCCGGGTCAAGGACGAGTTCGACCCCGACCACCGGCTGTCGGCCGGCCGCTTCGTGGGAGGTATCTGAGTTGACGATCAGCACCGAGAGCGAGCCGGGGGGCGGTCACCGCGTCGGCCGGCCGGCCGGGGACGACGGCGGGGCCGGTCACGGGGGTGACGTCCTCGCCACCACCTCCCGCTCGCTCGACGACCTGCTCGGTGACTGCGTGCACTGCGGCTTCTGCCTGCCGACCTGCCCGACGTACGTGCTCTGGGGGGAGGAGATGGACTCGCCGCGGGGGCGGATCCACCTGATCGACCAGGTGCAGCAGGGAGCGCCGATGAGCGCCGAGGTCGTCGAGCACCTCGACGCCTGCCTCGGCTGCATGGCCTGCGTGACGGCATGCCCGTCGGGCGTGCAGTATGACCAGATCATCGAGACCGCACGGGTCCAGGTCGAGCGGCGGTACGAGCGGCCGGCCGGACAGCGGCTGCTGCGGGAGGCCATCTTCGCGCTGTTCCCCTACCCGGCAAGGCTGCGGGCGATGCGCGGACCACTGTCGGCCTACCAGCGCAGCGGCGTGCAACGGCTGGTGCGCCGCAGCGGGGCGCTGTCGCGGCTGTCACCGACGCTGGCCACGATGGACGCAATCGCCCCGCCGCTCGGCCGGCGTACCCGGCTGCCGAAACGGGTCGAGGCACGCGGTGAACGCCGGGCCGTGGTCGGCATGCTGACCGGCTGCGTGCAGCGCGAGTTCTTCCCGGACGTCAACGCGGCCACCGCCCGGGTGCTGGCGATGGAGGGCTGCGACGTCGTCATCCCGGTCGAGCAGGGCTGCTGCGGGGCACTGTCGGTGCACAACGGCCGGCACGCCGAGGCCCAGGGCTTCGCGCGTGCACTGATCGACGCGTTCTCCGATGCCGGCGTCGAGAAAGTGGTTGTGAACTCGGCCGGGTGCGGTTCGTCGATGAAGGAGTACGCCGAGCTGCTCGCCGACGATGAGGCGTACGCCGACCGGGCCACTGCCTTCGCCGAGCGGGTTCGGGACGTGACAGAGGTGCTGGCCGACCTCGGTCCGGTCGCCGAGCGACACCCGCTCGACGTGACGGTGGCCTACCACGACGCCTGCCACCTCGCGCACGCCCAGGGCGTACGTACGCCGCCGCGCGAGCTTCTCGGCGCCATCCCTGGCCTGACGCTGCGCGAGATCGGCGAGGGCGCGGTGTGCTGCGGCAGCGCCGGGGTGTGGAACGTGCTCAACCCCGAGCCGGCCCGTGAGCTGGCCGACCGCAAGGCGGGCAACGTGGCCGCCACCGGGGCAGACCTGCTGGTCACCGCCAACCCGGGCTGCCTGATGCAGATCGGTGCCGCGCTGGACCGTGCCGGCAGCCCGCTCCCTACCGCCCACACCGTCGAGGTGCTGGATGCGTCGCTGCGCGGCCGGCCGGCTGCCAGCCTGACCGAGAGGTAGATCTACCGTGTACCAGCCCGACGTCGACGCCATCGGTGGGTCCTTGACCGGGACCGCCCTCGTGGCCGCCCTGCCACTGGTGGTGCTGTTCGCCCTGCTCGGTGGCCTGCGGATGACCGCCTGGAAGGCCTCGCTGGCGGCGCTCGCGACAGCCCTGCTGATCGCGGTGCTCGCCTACGGGATGCCCGTCGATGATGCGCTGCTGTCGGCCACCGAGGGCGCGGCGTTCGGGTTCTTCCCGATCTTGTGGATCGTGATCAACGCGATCTGGATCTACAACATGACCGTCGAGACCGGCCACTTCGATGTGCTGCGGCGGTCGTTCGCCGCGGTCAGCGACGACCAGCGCATCCAGGCGATCATCATCGCGTTCTGCTTCGGCGCTCTGCTGGAGGCGCTGGCAGGCTTCGGCACCCCGGTGGCCATCTCGGCGGTGATGCTGATAGCCCTCGGTTTCACCCCGATGAAGGCGGCGACGGTGGCGCTGGTCGCCAATACCGCGCCGGTGGCGTTCGGCGCCCTCGCGGTGCCGATCGTGACCCTCGCCGAGGTGACCGGCCTGCCGCAGGCCGACCTCGGCGCGATCGTGGGCCGGCAGACGCCCATCCTTGCCTTGTTCGTGCCGCTGGCGCTGGTGTTCATCATCGACAAGGGCAAGGGCATCCGGCAGGTGTGGCCCGCCGCCGTGACGTGCGGTGTCGCGTTCGCCGTCGCCCAGTTCGTCACCTCGAACTACTTCTCGGTGGAGCTGACCGACATCGTGGCGGCGCTGGTCGGCGCGGTGGCGACCGTCGCGCTGCTGCGGGTCTGGCAGCCCGCAGAGTCCTACCGGGAAGCGGACCGCGAGTCCGAGCCGGCGCGTGCCGGTGGCGGTAGCGGCGGTTCCGGAGCCACCGCGGCGGACGGGGGCTCGCAGGGGGACACCAAGCACCTCGAAGACACTCCGGCCAACGTGGCGCGTGCCTACTCGCCGTACCTGATCATCATCGTGGTCTTCTCCATCGCCCAGATCCCGGCCATCAACACCTTCCTCGACAGTCCGACCGTGGCGTTCACCTGGCCGGGACTGTCCGACGTGCTCGACTCAGAGGGAGCGCCGGCAGCGCTGACCGAGTTCACCTTCAACTGGCTGCTGGCAACGGGGACGCTACTGATCGTCGCCGGTCTGCTCACCATGGCGGCCATCGGCATCTCGCCGGCCCGTGCGTTGGCGGCCTACTTCGCGACGTACAAGCAGCTGGCCGCGGCGATCGCCACCGTGATGACAGTCCTCGGGCTCGCGTACCTCATGAACCTGTCCGGCCAGACGGTGACGCTCGGCACCTGGATGGCGGCGGCCGGGGCCGCGTTCGCTGTCTTGTCCCCGGTGCTGGGCTGGCTGGGCGTCGCGGTCACCGGGTCGGACACCTCGTCCAACTCGCTGTTCGGCGGCCTGCAGGTGACGGCCGCCGAGGGCGCCGGCCTCGACCCCGAGCTGATGGCGGCGTCGAACTCGTCCGGTGGCGTGCTCGGCAAGATGGTCTCGCCGCAGAACCTGGCGATCGCAGCCGGCGCGGTGGGCCTGGCCGGTCGCGAGGGCGACCTGTTCCGCAAGGTCGTCGGCTGGTCCCTCGGCCTGCTCGCGATCATGTGCCTGCTCGTGGTCGCCCAGACCACGTTCCTCGCGTGGATGCTCCCCTAGGTCCGAGCGCCAGCTGTCACCGGCTCGCAGTGCTTGCGCACCGTGAGCCGGTGACAACTCCGGGGGTGGCTCAGTGGCTGTGCCCGTGGCTGTGGCCGGCGCCGTTCGACTCGTCATCGTCGGCCGGCTTGTCGACGACCAGGGTCTCGGTCGTCAGCAGCATGGCCGCGATCGAGCCCGCGTTGGCCAGGGCCGAACGGGTCACCTTGACCGGGTCGAGCACGCCCTGGGCGACCAGGTCTCCGTACTCGCCGGTGACCGCGTTGTAGCCGACGCCGGCACCGTGCTCACGCACCTTGGACACGATCACCAGACCGGGCTCCCCGCCGTTCTCGGCGATCCAGCGCAGCGGCTCGGATGCCGCCTTCTGCACGATCCGGACGCCGGTCGCCTCATCACCGCTGCGGCCGAGACCACCGGACAGGCCCTCCGCCGCGTGCACGAGGGCTGAGCCCCCACCAGCGATGATGCCCTCCTCGATCGCCGCGCGGGTCGCCGAGACAGCGTCCTCGATGCGGTGCTTCTTCTCCTTGAGCTCGACCTCGGTGGCCGCGCCGACCTGGATCACGCAGACGCCGCCGGCCAGCTTGGCCAGCCGCTCCTGCAGCTTCTCCCGATCCCAGTCGGAGTCGCTGGCCTCGATCTCGGCCTTGATCTGTGCGACCCGAGCGGTGACCTCGTCCTCCTTGCCCCCGCCGTCGACGATCGTGGTGGTGTCCTTGGTGACCACGACGCGCCGAGCCTGGCCGAGCACCTCGAGACCCACCTGGTCGAGCTTCAGGCCGACCTCCGGAGCGACGACCTGGGCACCGGTGAGCGCAGCCAGGTCCTGCAGCTGCGCCTTGCGGCGGTCGCCGAACGCAGGTGCCTTGACCGCGACCGACGTGAACGTGCCACGGATCTTGTTCACCACCATGGTCGACAGCGCCTCACCATCGACGTCCTCTGCGACGACGAACAGCGGCTTGCCCGCCTGGACCACCTTCTCCAGCAACGGAAGGAGGTCGGCGACCGAAGAGATCTTGCCCTGGTGCAGGAGCAGGTACGGGTCATCGAGGACGGACTCCATGCGCTCGGAGTCGGTGACCATGTACGGCGAGATGTAGCCCTTGTCGAACTGCATGCCCTCGGTGAACTCGAGGTCGGTACCGAGGGTGTTGGACTCCTCGACGGTGATGACGCCGTCCTTGCCGACCTTGTCGAACGCCTCGGCGATCAGCTCGCCGATGTGGGAGTCACGGGCCGAGATGGTGCCGACGTGGGCCATGTCCTGCTTGCTGTCGACATCGCGGGCCATCTCCCGCAGCGAGTCGGAGATGTTCTCCACCGCCGCCTCGATGCCGCGCTTGAGGCCCATCGGGTTGGCCCCGGCTGCGACAGCCCGCAGGCCCTCGTGCACCATCGCCTGGGCCAGCACGGTCGCCGTGGTGGTGCCGTCACCGGCGATGTCGTTGGTCTTGGTCGCGACCTCCTTGGCCAACTGGGCGCCGAGGTTCTCGAACGGGTCGTCCAGTTCGACCTCACGGGCGACGGTCACCCCGTCGTTGGTGATCGTCGGGGCTCCCCACTTCTTGTCGAGCACGACGTAGCGGCCCTTGGGGCCGAGGGTCACCTTGACGGTGTCAGCGAGCTTGTCGACACCACGCTCGAGGGCGCGGCGCGCGTTCTCGTCGAACTCCAGAATCTTGGGCATGTGCGATTGGTTCCTTCCGAGACGTGTCTCCAGGTGGTGCGGGCGGTCAGTCCACCGCCCCGTCGCCCACTGTCCTGTTGTGCGATGGGCGACGGGGCGGTGATCAGCTGAGCGGGAGCAACGTCACTTGTCGACGACGGCGAGCACGTCGCGCGCCGACAAGATCAGGTAGTCCTCGTTGTTGTACTTGATCTCGGTACCGCCGTACTTGCTGAAGACGACGACGTCGTCGACGGAGACGTCGAGCGGGACGCGGGTGTCGCCACCCTCGTTGAAGCGGCCGGGACCGACAGCCAGGACCTTGCCCTCCTGGGGCTTCTCCTTGGCGGTGTCCGGGATGACCAGACCGGATGCGGTGGTCTGCTCGGCGTCGAGCGCCTGCACCACGATCCGGTCCTCGAGCGGCTTGATGTTGATCGACACAGGGTCGCCTTTCGCGGGACGAGTACGGTCTGGGCTTGGGAATGGGACACGATCGGGCAGCACGTCGTCGCGGTGCCGTACCGCCGGTCGTTGGCACACTCGCGTCGAGAGTGCCAGCCCCGAATCTAGGCCGGTGCTGGCACTCGGTCAAGCCGAGTGCCAGGCCGATGCAACCTTGTAGCCCCCGCACCGCATCCAGGGGGTGTGAGGGCGAACGCAGCGGTGCAACCATCGAGTCCGGGCCGGGTGCGGCTGGACCGCCGGCCCGGGAGGAGGGGGCGGTGGCTGGCTCGGCAGTTGGATCGCCAGGGGGCTCGCGCGAGGCCGACTTCACCAGCTACGTGGCCGCCCGCCAGCAGGCGCTGCTGCGGACCGCGTACGTGCTCACCGGCGACCGACACTCCGCCGAGGACCTGCTGCAACAGGCGCTGGCCAAGGCGTACCTGTCCTGGCACCGGTTGCGTGACCCGGGCGCCGCGGACGGCTACGTGCGCAAGATCATGGTCAACGAGCACACCGGCTGGTGGCGCCGGGCATGGCGGCGCAACGAGCGCAGCACTGAGGAGCTGCCGGAGCCACGCAGTGGCAGCCCCGCCGACTCGACCGGGCGCTGCGACGAGCGGGACGCGATGTGGAGCCTCCTGCAGTCGCTGCCGCCGCGGCAGCGAGCAGCCGTGGTGCTGCGCTACTACGAGGACCTGTCCGAGGCCGAGACCGCCGCCGTCCTGGGCTGCTCGGTCGGCACCGTGAAGTCACAGACCAGCCGAGCGATCGCGGCGCTGCGCCAGCGGTTGGCTACGGAGACGACGACAGGACAGGTCCGATGAGCGATCACGACTTCGACACCCGGCTGCGCTCCGCCCTGCGAGCCAAGGCCGAGGGGCTGCCGTACGCCGGGGACCTGGCCGGGGACGCTATCGGGCGGGCGCGGAGCATCCGCCGCCGAGCTGTCAGCGCGACGGCCGTGCTCGCGGTTGTCGTGGTCGCTGTCCCACTCGGCTTGGCCAGGATCGCCGGCGACACGTCTGCCGAGCCGCCGGTCGCCGAGCCGGTGGGTACGGCGCGGGTGGCGCTCGACCTTGATGCACTACCTGAGGGTGCCCGTCCGTCGGTCCCCTACGCCGACAACGGAGTGTTCTTCTTGGCCAATGGCGCCGGCACCGCGGACTTCCAGAGCCTCAACTACTACGGCGCGGATGCGTGGGGGGAGTACGTCGCGGTCACCGAGCTCGGCGGCGCCGGGGACAAGCCGCGGCTCAACCTTTTCGACAACTCGGGCCAGCAGTCACAGACCGTCTTGGTCGAAGCTGGAGCGGATTCGACCGCCGCTTCGACAGACCATCGCTGGCTGGCCTTTGTCGACGGCGGCGAAGGCGGCGCGAGCGGGACAATTACGGTGGCCCTCGAGGCAGGCTTCGACAGCAAGAACACGTTCAGGCTGGAGGGGCGATCCGCGGAGCTGTTGTCGGTGGTCGACGGGACCGTGTACTTCCGGCAGGGCGGCGGCCACCCGTCCCTGCAGTCGTGGTCGAGCGCCGACAAGCTTCGGTCCTACCCGTACACCGCCTCGATGGTCTCCGACGACGGGTCGCTTGTCGGCACCTTCACCGAGCGGGGCGACTTCACCTACTGCTATGGGCTGGCCGAGCTGGCCAGCGACGACGTGCGCTGGCAGAGCTGCGACTGGGCGCCCACCTCGGTGAGCCCGGACGGTCAGTGGATCTACGCCACACCGGCCTACGCCGACGGCTACGGGCCGACCCGGGTCGCCGTGCTGGATGCCGAGACCGGCGAACTGGTGCGCCAGGTTCGCCCAGACGTCACCAATGAGCACCTCGGGGTGGTCCGGGACGCCGAGTGGGAGTCGGCGGACTCGCTGCTGCTCAACGTCGAGTCCGGCGGGAACACCGCCCTGGTGCGGCTGGACGTGCTCACCGGCGAGGTCGAGCTGGCGACTGACGCGGTGCCGTACGCCGGCATCGACGACCCCGACCCGCCGCCGTACCTGCTCGGCTGACTACGCCACCACGGTAGTGACCGGCATAGACGAGTCAGCCGCCAGGTCGAGCGCCGAGGCCACCCGGCCGCGCCGAACCAGCTCCGAACCGAGCGCGGCCACCATCGCACCGTTGTCCGTGCACAGACCCGGCCGGGGCACTCGCACGGTGATGCCGGCCGCGGCGGCCCGCTCGAGCGTCAGCGTCCGCAGCCGGCTGTTCGCGGCCACCCCACCGCCGATGAGCAGCTGGTCGATGCCGTGGGCGCGGCAGGCCGCGATCGCCTTACGGGTGAGGACGTCGCACACCGCTTCCTGGAAGGACGCGGCGACGACGGCGATGGGTACCGGCTCTCCGGCGCGCTCCCGCGCCTCCACCCAGCGAGCCACCGCCGTCTTGAGCCCGGAGAAGGAGAAGTCGAACCGGTGCCGCTCCAGGTCGCGTCCACTCGTGAGGCCGCGCGGGAAGTCGATGCTGACCAGGTCACCGCCGGCTGCCACCCGGTCGATGTGCGGGCCGCCCGGGAACGGCAGGCCGAGCAGGCGAGCCACCTTGTCGAAGGCCTCCCCGGCGGCGTCGTCGATGGTGGCGCCGAGCGGTGTCAGGTCACGGGTCACGTCCTCGACGAGCAGCAGCGAGGAGTGCCCGCCGCTGACCAACAGCGCAAGGCACGGCTCCGGCAGCGGCCCGTGCTCGAGCTGGTCGACGGCGACGTGGGCGGCGAGATGGTTGACGCCGTGCAGAGGCCGCCCCAGGGACAGCGCCAGGGCCTTGGCGGCCGCGACCCCCACCAGCAGCGCGCCGACGAGCCCTGGTCCGCTGGTGACCGCCACCGCGTCGACGTCGTCGAGCCGCGCGCCCGCGGAGGCGCAGGCG
>JALYQN010000090.1 GCA_030855835.1 Actinomycetota bacterium
GGCTGGCCGGTCATCGCCTCCAGACACGCAGGCTGCGGCTTCGGCGCGGGCGCAGGCAGGGGCTCGGACACGTTCTGGGAACCGGACCTGATGTCGCGGTGCTGCGGTGGTCCCGCTGGGGTGCGCACGTCACGCGGCACGCCGCGGCGTACGCCGTCGCCGGCACGATGCTGCTCCTCGCGCTCGCCGCCCCCGTCCTCGCCTTGCGGCTGGGACTGCCGGACCAGGGCAGCTACCCGCAGGCGCGCACCGAGCGGCGGGCCTACGACCTGGTCGCGGAGGGCTTCGGGCCCGGCGCCACCGGGCCGATGGTCGTGGCCGTCGACGTCTCGCGGGACCGGTCCGTGGTGCAGCCGGTGGTGTCGGCCCTGGTTGCGGACCCGGGCATCGCGTCGGCCACAGCCGCCCCTATGGATGCGACGTCCGACGTCGCCGTCATCACCGCCCAGCCGACGACGTCACCGCAGGACGTCGCGACGACCCGAACGCTCGACCGGGTACGCAGCCAGGTGCTGCCCAGCGCGTTGACGAGCAGCCCGGCGACCGCGCATGTCGGTGGCTACACGGCCACCATGTCCGACCTCAGCCGCCGGGTCGAGGAACGGCTGCCGATCTTCCTGGTCGCGGTCGTGGCCATGTCGTACCTGCTGCTGATGGTGCTGTTCCGCTCCATCCTGGTGCCGCTCAAGGCAGCGGTGCTGAACCTGCTGAGCGTCGCCGCGGCGTACGGCGTGCTGGTGATGGTCTTCCAGTGGGGCTGGGCCGCGAGCCTGATCGGGTTGGAGTCGACCGTGCCGATCATCTCGTTCATCCCGCTGTTCATGTTCGCGATCCTCTTCGGGCTGTCAATGGACTACGAGGTCTTCCTGCTCTCACGGGTGCGCGAGGAGTATCTGCGCACCGGCGACAACGGCTACGCCGTAGTGCGAGGGATCGGGGTCACGGCGCGAACTATCTCATGCGGTGCCGCGATCATGGTGTCGGTCTTCGTCGGATTCGGGTTCGGCGACGACCCCGTCCTGAAGATGCTCGGCCTCGGCCTGGCAACCGCGGTGTTCCTCGACGCGACGCTGGTGCGCCTGGTGCTGGTACCCGCCACGATGACACTGCTCGGCGACGCCAACTGGTGGCTCCCGGCGTGGCTGGACCGGCTGTTGCCGAAGTGGGACCTGGAACGCGCCGGTGACAACCTTCACGCTGATGTGGAGCCGGACTCCAACGGGCGGGCTCGGCAGCTCCCTATAGGGGCGGGGTAGATCCACCGCGGCCAACAAGCCGGGCTGGCCAAAGGCAACGATCCCGGTGGAAATGCCGACGTAGGCCGCAACGGTCGGCAGCCCTGCACACGTCAGCGCGACGCTGAGCTCCCGCCCGAAACGAGCCCGGTTTGCGACAACCAAGCTCGAGCGCGCGCATCCGCCGGATGGCCACGCTCGTCCGACCTCGCCGCTTCCTCCTACCCGCGCATGCTCCGGCTCGCTGTCAGCGGGGCTCCGTTTGCGGCATCAATCTGGGCCGGAATGACCGCGCTCCGAACGTCGGAGCCCGTTGTCGCTGACCTCAGCGTCGATCGCGCTCGTCACACACATGGGACTGCCCCCAAAGCTCTACACGCGTGTGTCACAAGCCGTTCCCGGTGCGGCACCGGGAACGGCAGGCGCGCCAGGCGACCCCGACGCTGTCAGGGCTCGTCGAGCAGGGTGTCGTACACCTCGAGCGAGGTGGCGGCGACAAGGGCAACCAGGCGCTCGAGAATGCGCCTCGCCGAATGCGGGGACGAACACGACCCCGCGACGGATCACTTGACGCCGGCGTCCTCGACAATCCGGTCCGCCCGCTGATGCCATCCGGCAGGTCGTCCAGCGAGGCGGACCGCGTTGCCGTCGCTTCGATCGTCAGCTTGTCGTCCCGCCGCCGGACCCGAACCACGACCGGCTCGGATGAGCCGTAGGTCCTGCCGTATCGACGTCGTCTTGCGTCGTGGGCCGCAGTCTGACACCGGCAATCGGTCAGGAACGACCGATGGCTTCGCGTCGCCGGCAGGGGAACGACAGCCGGTGAAATGAACCACGCAGAGACGGGAGCGACGCCGTATAGGGACGGTGTACCGGGCGTTGGAACGGGACAAGACTCAGGCCGCCGCTGCCCGTGCGCCGGCGATGGGCTGCGAAGCCCATTTACGACCGCGCGCGTCGGGCGTCAGCCGCCGATCTGTACCTGGATCAGTATCGGCGTACGTTGCAGGCGACAACATGGCCCGGTCCGGTGGCGTGCTCAGGTCGAGGGGAGCTTCCGCATGGTGGCAGGTGTCCGACAGCCCGCAACCCCGAGGGGTCTGGAGCCGGCTCCTCCTGGCTTGCTCAGCGCGCTGCGTGGGGCGATCCGCGGGCCGGACGGTGTCCGGCACCGGGCGACCGATCGGCTGGCGCTGGCGAACGACGCCTCGCACTACCTACTCACCCCGCAGGCCGTGGTCGTCGCGCACGGTGCCGACGAGGTGGCCAGGCTGTTGCGAGTCAGCGCTTCGCAGGGCGTGGCGCTGACCTTCCGGTCCGGGGGCACCAGCCTTAGCGGCCAAGGTGTCACTGACGGGGTGTTGGTGGACACCCGGCGGCACTTCCGCGACGTGCAGGTGCTCGACGACGGCAAGCGGGTCCGGGTGCAACCTGGGGCGACCATCCGGCAGGTCAACGCGCGGCTGGCTCCGCACCGCCGCAAGCTCGGCCCCGATCCGGCCAGCGAGTCGGCGTGCACGGTGGGTGGTGTTGTGGCTAACAACTCCAGCGGTATGGCCTGCGGTACCGCGCACAACACCTACCGGACCCTAGAGGCGATCGTGATGGTGCTGCCCAGTGGCACCGTGGTCGACAGTGGCGCAAGCGACGCCGACGAGCGGCTGCGGACCCTGGAGCCGGACCTGTACGACGGTCTGGTCCGGCTGCGTGACCGGGTGCGCGCCGACCCGGCGTCGGTGCGGAGGATCGAGCACCAATTCGCGATGAAGAACACCATGGGGTACGGGCTCAACTCCTTCCTCGACCACACCCGACCAGTCGACGTCTTGGCCCATCTGATGGTTGGCAGTGAGGGGACGCTTGCTTTCGTTGCCGAGGCGACGTTCCGTACGGTCCCGGTGCACGCTCATGTGGCCACCGGTCTGCTGGTGTTCGACGAGCTGGCCGCGGCCACGGGCTCGCTGGCCGCCCTGGTGAGTACCGGTCCGGCCACCATCGAACTGTTGGACGCGGTCTCGCTGCGCGTGGCCCAGCAGGACCGGCAGGCAGACGCAGCCCTGCGCGGGATCGCCGTCGACCGACACGCCGCGCTGCTGGTGGAGTACCAGGAGCCCACCGCCGAGGCACTGGGCGACAGCCGCGCCGCCAGCGCCGGCGTTCTGGACGACCTGCCGCTTTCTTCGCCGGCCGAGCTGACGGGCGACCCGCAGACCCGCGCCCGCTTGTGGCACATCCGCAAGAACCTGTACGCCGCGGTCGCGGGAGCCCGGCCCTCTGGCACGACCGCGCTGCTCGAGGACATCGTCGTCCCGGTTCCGGCCCTGCTCAGCACCTGCGATGACCTCACCGGCCTGTTCGCCAGGCACGGCTACGAGGAAAGCGTGATCTTCGGCCACGCCAAGGATGGCAACATCCACTTCCTACTCAACGAGCGCTTTGACGACACGGGGAACCTGGAGCGCTACCAGCAGTTCACCGAGGACATGGTCGACCTCGTCCTCGGCGAGGGCGGCTCGCTCAAGGCCGAGCACGGCACCGGGCGCATCATGGCGCCGTTTGTGCGCCGTCAGTACGGCGACGAACTGTACGAGGTGATGCGCGAGGTCAAACGGCTGTGCGACCCAGGCGGCATGCTCAACCCCGGCATCATCCTCGACGACGACCCGCAGGCGCACGTGCGCCATCTGAAGAGCAATTCCGTCGTCGAACCCGAG
>JALYQN010000115.1 GCA_030855835.1 Actinomycetota bacterium
CACCGCCAGTACTGGTCAATGGACGTCGGGAATCTGGTCGTCTACCTGAGCGCCAACGACACGGTGGCGACCAACGCAGACAGCAGCGCCGCAGCACTGGCGGACCTGGGCGTGCGCACCGTGTCGATCGAAACGGCGGGTTGTCCGGTGAAGGCAGCAACCCACCGCCTTACGCTGCCAGACGTGCCCGAATGGCTCAGCCCGCTGCTCTTTGCGATCCCGCTTCAGCTGTTCGCCTACCACTTGGCCCGCGCCACCGGACTCGACCCCAACACCCGCCGCCATCTCAAGGATGATCCCGTACGCTTTCAGGTGAGCCGGAAGCTGACGCGTCGAAGCCTTATCGGGACGGGTCAATGACGCGGGCTGGCCGCGTGCGACATGTCGCCCGGCTTGACGACGGAGGCTGAGCACACACTCGTCGGCGTCTGCGCTGCGTCCGCGTCGCGATAGGCTTCAGGGGCGGGCTCGGACGCAGCCGACGTGGCGTAGGCTGTGTACCAGAGGTCTCGCAACGTCGACGTCGCATCAGCGAGGCGCGTGGCCACGAACCTGATCGCCTCAGGGCTGGCCTTCTCCGCGCCGAAGGGTTGCTTCAACTCCAATTCGTAGAGATCAGTGATTCGGTCATAAGAGCGGCGCATGTGCGCGTAGATAAAGGACAGGCCGTCGTCGACGACCGTCGTTGCTCGAACGAGCGGCTTTACGTGACCTGTCACAATGTGGGCCGTCACGAACTGTGACTCGAACCGGTGGTGAAGCGTGTTGTCCGTCGTGTAACCCCGAGGGTTCTTCGGAAGCTCCCATCCATTACGATTCACCGACATGTGATTGGGCTGCGCCGAATCAGCAATGTAGTGCCCGAGGAGTCCGGCGTCCTGCACGATCCGCACCTCGAGGGAGCGTCGCTCGGTCGGGTCGGTGGTCTGCCGCCACCGTCTCCACGACACGCGCATCCGCTGGAAGAGCTCCATGGACCGGTAAGGGAGCATGCCCACGAGCCTGACGGACCTGCCCTCCCGGGTGAGGGTCTCGATAAAGCTGTATCGGTCCGGCGGCAAAGTCGCCGGCGAGTACAACTCGAACTTGAAAATGTGGTCGGGATCGTGCCCGCTGCTGAGCGCGGTACCCAGCCCCTGTTCGACGCGGTCGCGCCACGCGTCCGGCTCCGGGTTGAGGAACTCGAGCTCCGCGGCCGCATCGGTGAAGAACCGGGGCATGTCAGGCGGCAGGCTGCCGACGGCAAGCCGCGCAACGAGCCTGTGGCCATCGCGACCCCAGCTCGAGGCGCTGGATGCAAACAGCAACGCGATTGCCGCACCGGCGGCCACGCAAATGCGCTTGGGAATCACAAAGGCCCCCTCGAGACGACCGGCACAGGCTGCCGGGTACCATCCGGCAGACGTGGCGTCAGTTCTTTATGACCTGGTTCAGTACCTTACCGCGTGCCGACGGCATCTCGACGCCAAGCAGGCGGGCGACGGTCGGAGCCACGTCGATGAGCCGCGCGCGGTCCTGTCGCTGGCCCGAGACGACCCCGGCTCCAGACAGGAGCAGCGCCGACAGTTGATCCGCCCGCGACGGATGGTAGCCATGCATCCCTTTGCTGGTGGAGGCGGTCACCATATCTCCCGCGGTCGCGCCGCCGACTATGAAATCGTCGGCAGCCTCCCCTGCGAGAAAGGCGTCAGGGAACCCGCCGTTGTCGCGGATCTCGGCCGGCGAGTAGATGCGGGCGAGGCCGAAGCGAGGGTCGGCAGCGAGCGCGCGGAACTGCCGGGTCACGCCCTCCACCGCCTCGCGGTCAGCCGGATCCTTTGCCACGAGGGCGAACGTCCCTCCGGCGATTCTCGCGTCGACGCGCCAGTCGGTCAGCGCCCCTTTGGCATCGTAGGTCAGGTATCCCGACTCCCTGAGCACGACACGCGGGTGGAACTGCCGGCTGACGCTGCGAAAGCCGTGATCCGAGACCACCACCCACGCCGTGCGCTCCAGCAGGCCGGCCTGGCCGAGGGCATGCCTGATGGTCGCCAGATGGCCGTCGATCTGCTCCAGTGTGCTGACCGCTTCCGTGCTGCCCGGGCCGCTGCGGTGCTGCGCACCGTCCAGGTCGGTGAGGTGGACGAGGAGCAGGTTCGGCCGGTGATGCTCGATGATGTAGGCGGCAGCGCTCGCACGCACCGCGTCGTCAGGACGCCGACCCGGAATTCTGCCGTACCGTTTCTCGATCCCGTCAATCAGCCCCGGCGTGGCCAGCGCCCTGAGGAGCTTCACGTCGTCGTCCGACGCCAGCGTCCGATACTCAGGATAGTTCACGTCGAGGCGGGCGCCGACCGTCACCGGCCAGAAGACCGATGCGGTACGCTTGCCGCCCTGGCGCACGACATCCCAGAGCGTCGGGACTCTCAGGTCCTCTGCATACCAGTACC
>JALYQN010000131.1 GCA_030855835.1 Actinomycetota bacterium
GCGCAGCATCGGAGGCAGCGGGGTCAGTTCAGCAGACCACCCCGGACCTGGACTCGGACGAGTTCGCCGCCGGCGTCGAGCTGCTGCACGACAGCGGGGCGCAGGCGTACCGGGCGCTGTCCGGCTCGAGGCCCGACGCACCTGAGGCCACGGACAACGGCCGCGGTGCCCGCAGCGCATGTACGACCGGACCGTCCGACAGCGTGCCAGGCACCGTGGATGCGCTGGTGCGCGTCGACGGCGAGCTGGCCCAGCTCGCGGCATCCGGACCCGTCGCGAAACGCCGGGTCGAGGCGTACTCGTGCCGCACCGGCAACCGGCTGGCCACGGCCGACGTCGACCTCACCCGCTGAGCCAGCGTCCGCCGGCGGTGCCGCCAGGAATCCCACGCACCTGGGATGCGTTCGCCCTGGTAGCGCCAAGCCGGTGCAGGAAGACGACGAGGTACACCGTGGCCCATCAGCCCCTTGAGTCCCCCACCGAGCAGGCGGGGGAGGTTCGAGAAGTCATCATCATCGGCTCCGGGCCGGCGGGGTACACCGCGGCGCTGTACGCCGCGCGGGCACAGCTCAACCCGCTGGTGTACGAGGGATCGGTCACCGCTGGGGGCGCGCTGATGACCACCACCGAGGTGGAGAACTACCCCGGCTTTCGGGACGGGATCATGGGTCCCGCGCTCATGGACGAGATGCGGGCGCAGGCCGAGCGGTTCGGGGCCGAGCTGGTGGCAGACGACGTCACCGGAGTCGAGCTCACCGGGGACGTCAAGCTGGTGCGGGTCAGCGACGGCACCGAGCACCAGGCCCGAACGGTGATCTTGGCGATGGGCTCCGGCTATCGCAGGCTCGGTCTACCCGACGAGGACCGGTTGGCTGGCCACGGTGTGAGCTGGTGTGCCACCTGTGACGGATTCTTCTTCCGCGACCAGGAGATCGCCGTCGTCGGCGGCGGGGACACTGCCGTCGAGGAGGCCACCTTCCTCACCCGGTTCGCTGACCACGTCACCATGCTGGTGCGCAGGGACGAGCTCCGCGCCAGCAAGATCATGGCCCGGCGAGCCATGGACGACCCCAAGATCACCATCGCCTGGAACTCGGCGGTGGACCAGATCCACGGTGACGACCGGGTCAGCGGCCTCACTGTCCGCGACACCGTGTCCGGCGACACCCGCGAGCTCGCCGTCACCGGTCTGTTCGTAGCGATCGGCCACGACCCGCGCTCCGAGCTGGTCAAGGGCCAGATCGACCTCGATCCTGAGGGCTACGTCCTTGCCCAGCCTCCCACCACGCTCACCAACGTGCCCGGGGTGTTCGCGGCGGGCGACGTCGTCGACCACCGCTACCGGCAGGCGGCCACCGCCGCCGGTACCGGCTGCGCCGCTGCCATCGACGCCGAGCGTCACCTGGCCGACCTCGACGCCGGCGTCGCTGCCTCCTAAGCGAGAAAGACGCGCCGCTGTCCGTGGCCCACCAATATTCTCCGCCCGTTCGGTAGTCATGACAGCCGCCGGCCGGAAGAGCCATCCCCGGCCGCGGGTGCGGCGAGCCCCGGCCGCTTAGCCCGCACATCCGGAATGGGCGGTGTGGCATGGCTGTTGTCGATGGCGTACGACAAGATCACCAGCCGTACCCGTACCAGCCCGAACCACCGCCCCACTCATCGAGGAGCCCTTCGTGTCCAAGACCCAGCCCGTGACCGACGCCGACTTCGCCCAGACGGTGCTGGCCTCCGACAAGCCGGTTCTCGTCGACTTCTGGGCGGAGTGGTGCGGTCCCTGCCGTCAGGTGAGCCCGATCGTCGACGAGATCGCCGCCGAGCACGGCGACTCGCTCACGGTGGTGAAGATGAACATCGACGAGAACCCACAGACACCGGCTCAGTACCGAGTGGTCGGGATCCCGACGATCAACGTCTACTCGGGCGGCGAGGTGGTGAAGTCCATCGTCGGAGCCAAGCCCAAGGCGGCGCTCCTGGCCGAACTGCAAGAGTTCATCAACGCCGCACCCGCTGGCCGGACAGCGCCGGCCGGGGAGGCGGGTCGGGTCTGACCGCACCGCGCAACCGCTCCCAGGCCTGCTCGAAAGCGTCTTCCACCCCTGTCCGCCAAGGTGCGAGCATCCGTGCGTCCAGTCGCACGGTTGGGGTGAGGGGGTGCGGTCGCACCACGGTGAACCCGCACGCCAGCCAGAAGCCCACCGGCACCAGGCATCCGGGCGAACCGGGAACCCTCAGCTCGGGCAGCCCGGCCAGCGCCTCCACGGCCCGCACCCGCGGGCGGCGCAGCGCCTCACGGGCAACGGCCTGCGCCAATGCCCGGCCGAGTCCCACCCCTCGGCAGCCGACGTCGACGTGCAGTCCCAGCACGCTCAGTGCATCCCCGCCGCCCCGGTCGGGCACCGCGTACGTCGCGTAGCCGGCCACCGCGCGGTCCCCGTTGTGGCCAGCCGTCCGGACCACAACCCCACCGCCGGTTCCGGCGGACAGGCGCTGCACCCACCAGCCTCGCTTGGCCACTACTGCGTCGTCAACTGCGTCGTCGAGCCCGGGTCGGCCCGGTAACCCGCTGCCGTCGCAGAACCGCTCCCAGCGCAGGCATCCGGCGCAGGCCCCAGGCAACTGGGCGAGGTCGTCCGGGGTCAGCGCGGTGCTGCGGCCCACGACGCGTCACCTCCGCCTTCGCCAGCGATCTGTGGGCTCGGCTTCGCCAATGCCCCTCGCCTTGCATGGTAGGTCCGCGGCGGCGCGGCCGGCAGCAACCGCCGGCGACTTGTCGGTGGATGGGTCAATCGGCAAGACGACACAACGACACGCCAATACATCTGCACAGCGACTTGTCGTCATCGCCACTTGTCGACAAGTCGTTCATTTGGCGGACGGGTCCATCACCGCAACGATCCGCTCGAGGTCGTCCAGGGTCGCGAACTCCACGGTGATCCTGCCCCGGCGAGCGCCGATCTGGACCTTGACCCGAGTGTCGTACCGCTCGGACAGCCGGGCGGCGACCTCGGGCAGGTGAGCGGCGACGATCCGCCCGGAGCGGACCGGCCGGGACCGCTCGCCGGGCATCGGCCCGTCGACGACACCGACCGCCACCAGCTCCTCGAGGCTACGCACGGACAGGCCCTCAGCCACCGTCCGGTGAGCCAACCGGTCCTGCGCGTCGGGGTCGGCGACCCCCACCAGCGCACGCGCGTGCCCTGCGGACAGCACGCCGGAGGCCACCCGTCGCTGCACGGGCGGGCTGAGCCGTAGCAGCCGCAACGTGTTCGTGACCTGCGGCCGAGACCGGCCGATCCGGCCGGCCAGCTCCTCGTGGGTGCACCCGAAGTCGTCCAGCAGCTGCTGGTAGGCGGCCGCCTCCTCCAGCGGGTTGAGCTCGGCGCGGTGCAGGTTCTCCAGCAGGGCGTCGCGCAACATGGCGTCGTCGGCCGTGTCCCGGACGATCGCGGGGATCGTGGCCAGCCCGGCCTCGCGTCCGGCCCGCCAGCGACGCTCGCCCATGACCAACTCGTACGTCGTCGCGTTGAGCGGACGCACCACCACCGGCTGAAGCAGCCCCACCTCGCGGATCGACGCCACCAGCTCGGCCAGCTGTCCCGCGTCGAACACCTGGCGCGGCTGGCGAGGGTTGGGCCGGATCGCCGAGACGGCGAGCTCGGCGAAGTAGACACCCGCGGGACCTCTGCCGTTGGTCGGCTCGTCGCCCGCGGAACCAGGCGCCGCGGGCGGGGGC
>JALYQN010000132.1 GCA_030855835.1 Actinomycetota bacterium
GGCCTGCCCCGGCTCGGTGCGCCCCAGCACCCGCATTGCGGTCGAGAACCGTTCCACCGAACGAGACCGGGACGCATCGTCGTAGCGGCGCAGAGCGAGCGGGACGAGATAGCACAGCCACAACACGACGATTCCGCCGTAGATCACGCCCGTGAGACTCACGGAGTCGACCGTACGGCTCGCGCCGCGGCGCCCTCGGCAGCAGGCGCGGTGTGTCGGCGCAGCAGTTGCCAAGCAGGCTGGATTGGGCCTCTACATCTGCGACGGATGGGACGACGACTCCAGCCGCGCCACCATCCCGGCCGGGACCTCCTCGCGGGTGACCGCGAACAGCAGGTGGTCGCGCCAGTCGCCGGCGATGTGCAGGTACCGCGGCGCCTCACCGACCTGCCGCAGTCCGAGCTTGTCCACGACACGCAGGCTGGCGACGTTCTCGTGCCGCACCGCGACCTCGATGCGATGCAACCCGACAGTGCCGAAGCAGTGGTCGATGGCCAGCGCCACCGCGAGCGGGGTGATGCCCCGACCGGCGACCGCTCGGTCGACCCAGTAGCCGATGCTCGCCGACCGGGCCGAGCCCCAGGTGATCGACGAGACCGTGACCTGACCGACCAGCCGGTCGTCCCAGGTGGTCGCGAACGGCAGCGTCCGCCCGGCCCGCGCCTGCCGGTCCAGCTCGCGGGTCATCGCTCGGAAGGACTGTGGCGCGCGGTCGACGCCGGGCGGGAGGGTCGCCTCCCACGGCCCGAGCCAGACCCGGTTGCGGGCTCGGACCTCCCGCCACGCCCGGGCATCACCGCGGGCCAGCGGCCGCAGGCCGACCCGGCCTTGTCGCAGCTGAATGGGCCAGCCGTCCGGTCGCATCACGCGCCGCCCGTCGCGTCGTCGCCAGTCAGGTGGTCACCAGTCAGGTGGTCACCGCCGCGGACCTGGTCCACGGCGTGTGCCAGCACCTGCTCCAGCACGGCCAGCCCGTCTCGCACCCCGCCGGTCGATCCGGGCAGGTTGACCAGCACCGTACGAGCGCTCACACCCGCAACGCCGCGGGACAGGCTCGCGGTGGGCACCCCCAGCGCTCGGCCGTGGGCACGAATCGCCTCGGCCAGGCCCGGTAGGTCGCGATCGAGCACTTCCGCGGTCTGCTCCGGTGTCGCGTCGGTGGGGCTGATGCCGGTGCCGCCGGTCGTGATCACGACGTCGACCTCGTCAGCCACGGCCCGCCGCAGCGCCTCGCCCACCGGGTCGCCATCGGGGACGACCACCGGCTCCCCGACCTCGAAACCCCAGGCCCGCAGGGCCGCTGTGATCAACGGCCCGCCGCTGTCGGCGTACACGCCGGCAGCTGCGCGGTTCGACGCGGTGACCACAACCGCGCGCCACGGGCGGCCGGCCGCAGAATTGCTCACCCGTCCTCCCGCCGCGGCTCGGGTGCGCGCTGCCAGGACCCGCGCCGCCCGCCGTCCTTGGACTCCAGCCGGATGTGCTCCACCGACGCTTCGCGGTCGACGGCCTTGACCATGTCGATGACGGCCAGCGCCGCGACCGACACCGCGGTCAGGGCCTCCATCTCGACGCCGGTGCGGTCGGCGGTCCCGACCAGTGCCGTGATCCCGACCCCGTCGTCGTCCACCTGCAGGTCGACCTCGACCCGGCTCACCGCTATCGGGTGGCACAGCGGCACCAGCTCGGCAGTGCGCTTGGCCGCCATGATCCCGGCGACCCGAGCCACCGCGAGCACATCCCCTTTGGGCACCCCCTCGCCGCGCAGCAGCCGCACCACCTCGGCCGACACCCGGACCCGCCCGCTGGCAACGGCGGTGCGGGCGGTGATCTGCTTGGCCGACACATCCACCATCCGCGCCGCGCCCGACTCGTCGACATGGCTCAGCCGCGACGTCGGGCGGGGCGCCGGGTCGATCACCTCAGTAGTCCCGGTCGAGCACCAGCACCGACAGAACCTGGCCGTCGGCGACCTCGGTGACGTCCTCGGGCACGACGACC
The DNA here is from genome assembly GCA_030855835.1 of Actinomycetota bacterium. GTDB lineage: Bacteria > Actinomycetota > Actinomycetes > Propionibacteriales > Nocardioidaceae > JACCVL01. The sequence continues at coordinate 2,002 of JALYQN010000132.1, forward strand.
AGGGCGTTGGCCGTCGCCAGCCCCCCTAGCAGGTGCGACGCGGCCCCCCCCACCAGGCGCACCGCCCCGGCACCATCCGCGTCCACGGTGAAGCGGGCACGCAGGAACTGCCGGCGTTCGGGGATCGACCGCACCGGACCCTGCACCCTCGCCGGCTCCAGCGGACGGCTGTACGGCGTGCGACCCATCAGCCGGCGCAACGCCGGCGCGACGAACACCTCGAACGAGACGTACGCAGAGACGGGGTTGCCGGGCAGGGTGATGATCGGCGTCTGCTCCTCGCCGACACGGCCGACCCCCTGCGGCTTGCCCGGCTGCATGGCCACCTCGCAGAACTGCACCGTTCCCAGCTGCGACAGCACGTCCTTGACCACGTCGTACGCCCCCTTGGACACCCCACCGCTGGTCACCACCAGGTCGGCGCGAACGAGCTGGTCGGACAGGGCGTCGCTGAAGGTGCGCGGGTCGTCGCCCACCACGCCGACGCGGTAGGCGATCGCCCCGTGCGCTCGGGCGGCGGCGGCCAGCAGGTAGCTGTTGGCGTCGTAGACCGAGTCGTACCCGAGCAGATGACCGGGCTCGCGCAGCTCACTGCCCGTGGACAGCACCACGACGCGCGGCCGCGGGCGGGTGCGTACCTGGGCCAGGCCGACCCCAGCGAGCAGGCCCACCTCGCGCGGGCCCAGCACGGTTCCGGCAGGAAGCAGTTCCGCGCCGGCCCGCACGTCCTCGCCGACGTGGCGCAGATGCTGCCCGGGCGCAGGGCTGCCGAAGATCCGCACCGTCGCGGTGCCCGCGTCGGTCCACTCCACCGGCACGACGGCGTCCGCGCCGGTCGGAACCGGGGCGCCGGTCATGATGCGCAGCGAGGTGCCCGGCGGCATGCCGTACGGGCCCGACTGCCCAGCGGCGGACTCACCTACCACGGGCAGGTGCACCGGGCGGTCCTGCCGGGCGCCGGTGACGTCGGAGTGGCGCACCGCGTACCCGTCCATTGAGGAGTTCGTGAACCTGGGCAGGTCGATGGGCGACACCACCGGGTCGACCAGGGGCAGACCGACCGAGTCGAGCAGCGACTGCTCGTACGGTGCCAGCGGTTCGACGACGTCGAGCACCTGACGCAGGTGGTCCTCCACCGACTCCACCGACCCGGTCGCGCCGGACGGTCCTGTGGACCCCGTCGCCTCGGTGGAGGACGCGGCGGACGTACCGAGGGACATGTCGGCCACCCTAATCGCGGCGGCACATCCAGCCCCCCTGTCCGGCCACCCATCGGGCTCCCCGCCGCGAACTGCGGGATGCCGGCGGGGTCAACCGGACAGGTGCTCGGCGTCGAGCACCGTGCCGCCCTCGCCATCGACGACGACGTCGCCAGTGACGACGACCCCGGCGCCGAAGGTCCAGTCGCCGCGCACGGTCAGCCTGCGCGCGTGGACCAGCGACGGGGGACCGGAGGGGAAGCGCCGGTCGAACCCGCGCAGTAGGGCGTAGTGGTTCGGATCGAGGTCGACCAGCGGCGCTTCGTCACTGCGGCGGTGCAGCCGCCCGTCAGCCCCCAGCTCGTACACGTCGGAACGCATCACCAACAGGTCGTTGGT
>JALYQN010000139.1 GCA_030855835.1 Actinomycetota bacterium
GCCCCCGATCGAGCCTGGCTTGCGGTGGTTGCGGTGCGCGCCGTGCGATGCGCCCACCCCGTGGAAACCGTGCCGCTTCATGGTGCCGGCGAAACCCTTGCCCTTGCTGGTGGCGGTGACGTCGACCTGCTCGCCGGCGGTGAACAGGTCGGGGGCGAGCTCTTGGCCGGGTTCGTAGGATGCCGCGTCCTCGGTCCGGATCTCGACCAGGTGTCGGCGTGGCGTGGCGCCGGCCTTGGCGAAGTGACCGGCCTGCGGCTTGGTGACCTTGCGGGCCGGGATCTCGCCGAAGCCGACCTGGACCGCGGAGTAGCCATCGGTCTCGGGCTTGCGGACCTGCGTCACCACGTTGCTGCCGGCGGCGATGACGGTCACCGGCACCACGCGGTTGTTCTCGTCCCACAGCTGGGTCATGCCGAGCTTGGTGCCCAGCAGCCCATGGACGGCGCGTTGGCGCGTACTCATGGTCGGCTACTCATTGTCGGCAGGGTCCTCAGAGCTTGATCTCGATGTCGACACCCGCGGGCAGGTCGAGCCGCATCAGGGAGTCGACGGTCTTCGGGGTGGGGTCGATGATGTCGATGAGCCGCTTGTGCGTACGCATCTCGAAGTGCTCTCGGCTGTCCTTGTACTTGTGCGGGGAGCGGATGACGCAGAACACGTTCTTCTCCGTGGGCAACGGCACCGGGCCAGCGACCTTGGCACCGGTGCGCGTCACCGTGTCGACGATCTTGCGCGCCGACGAGTCGATGACCTCGTGGTCATAGGCCTTGAGCCGGATGCGGATCTTCTGTCCCGCCATCGCTCGTGTCTCGTCCTTCTGCTCGTGGTTGGTGGTACCCCGCCCGACCCCCGAGGTCGGGCGTGTCGCGCACGGCGCGACGTCGGGGCGATCTCGGTTGACGATCGGATTGGCACCCGGCGGCGCCGGATGCGGCGGGATCTCCCATCCGGCAGCCGGGCCCACCCCGCCCGGGCGCGAGAACCCGGCCATCCCGCCGGCACAACCCGGACAGTCTGCCAGACCGCCCCGCGGGCTGCCAAACTGCCCCTGCCGCCCCACTCGCAATTGCGGGCCAATGGCTGGCTTGCAGGCTCGACACCGAGCCAACTTCCCGCATTTCGCGGGGGGTGCGGCGGATGCCGCCGGAGCTCAGGTCAGGTGACGATGTTGGTGACCCGGCCGGCGCCGACGGTGCGGCCGCCCTCGCGGATGGCGAAGCGCAGGCCCTCCTCCATCGCGATCGGCTGGATCAGGTCCACCTTCATCTCGGTGTTGTCGCCCGGCATCACCATCTCGGTGCCCTCGGGCAGCTTGACCACACCGGTCACATCCGTGGTCCGGAAGTAGAACTGTGGCCGGTAGTTGTCGAAGAACGGCGTGTGCCGGCCACCCTCCTCCTTGGACAAGATGTAGACCTGCGCCTCGAACTCGGTGTGTGGGGTGGTGGTCCCCGGCTTGATGATGACCATGCCTCGCTCGACGTCCTCGCGCTTGGTCCCGCGCAGCAGCAGGCCGACGTTCTCACCGGCCTGGCCCTCGTCGAGCAGCTTGCGGAACATCTCGACGCCAGTCACCGTCGTGGACTGCTTGGACTCGCGGATGCCGACGATGTCGACCGACTCGTTGACCTTGACCACGCCACGCTCGATCCGGCCGGTCACGACCGTTCCGCGCCCGGTGATGGTGAACACGTCCTCGACGGGCATGAGGAACGGCTTCTCGGTCTCGCGTACCGGCTGCGGGATGTGGTCGTCGACAGCCTTGGTGAGCTCGAGGATGGACTCCCCCCAGGTGGCGTCGCCGGCCAGGGCAGGCTGCGCGGCGACCCGTACGACCGGCGTGTCGTCGCCGGGGAACTCGTACTCGCTGAGCAGCTCGCGCACCTCGAGCTCGACCAGCTCCAGGATCTCCTCGTCATCGACCATGTCGCACTTGTTCAGCGCGACGACGATCGCTGGCACGCCGACCTGACGGGCAAGCAGCACGTGCTCCCGGGTCTGCGGCATCGGGCCGTCGGTGGCTGCCACCACCAGGATGGCGCCGTCCATCTGCGCCGCGCCGGTGATCATGTTCTTGATGTAGTCGGCGTGACCCGGGCAGTCGACGTGGGCGTAGTGCCGCGACTCCGTCTGATACTCGACGTGCGCGATCGAGATCGTGATGCCGCGCTGGCGCTCCTCGGGCGCCTTGTCGATCTGGTCGAAGGCCGACGCCTCGTTGAGGGTCGGGAACTTCTCGTGCAGCACCTTGGTGATCGCCGCGGTCAGCGTGGTCTTGCCGTGGTCGATGTGGCCGATGGTGCCGATGTTGACGTGCGGCTTGGTCCGCTCGAACTTTGCCTTGGCCACTGCTGGCTCCTTCTGGTCTGGTGTCTCGTACGCTGATGCCCGCCGCGTGTCGCGGCTGGTGCCCTACTCGCCTCGTGCCTTCTTGATGATCTCTTCCGCCACACTCTTCGGCACCTCGGCGTAGGAGTCGAACTGCATGGAGTACGACGCCCTGCCGGAGGTCTTGGACCTCAAGTCGCCGACGTACCCGAACATCTCCGACAGCGGCACGAGACCCTTGATCATCTTCGCACCGCTCGGCCCCTCCTCCATCGCCTGGATGTGACCGCGACGCGCGTTCAGGTCGCCGATGACGTCGCCCATGTGGGCCTCGGGCGTGATCACCTCGACGGCCATCATCGGCTCCAGCAGGACCGGGTCGGCCTTGCGGGACGCCTCCTTGAACGCCATCGAACCGGCGATCTTGAAGGCGAGCTCGGATGAGTCCACCTCGTGGTACTGCCCGTCGTTGAGCGTGACCTTGACGTCGACCATGGGATAGCCGGCGAGTACGCCGAACTCCATGGCCTCCTGCGCACCCTCATCGACCGACGGGATGTACTCCCTCGGGATGCGGCCACCGGTCACCGCGTTCACGAACTCGTAGCCGCCGTCGCCGTCGCCTCCGGTCGGCTCGACGTTGATGCTGACCTTGGCGAACTGGCCGGACCCACCGGTCTGCTTCTTGTGCGTGTAGGTGTGCTTCTCGACCCTGCGCTTGATCGTCTCGCGGTACGCGACCTGGGGCTTGCCGACGTTGGCCTCGACCCGGAACTCGCGCTTCATCCGGTCGACCAGCACCTCCAGGTGCAGCTCGCCCATGCCGGCGATGATCGTCTGTCCGGTCTCCTCGTCAGTACGGACCTGGAAGGTCGGGTCCTCCTCGGACAACCGATGGATGGCGGCGCCGAGCTTCTCCTGGTCGCTCTTGGACCGGGGCTCGATGGCGACCGAGATGACCGGTGCCGGGAACGTCATCGACTCCAGCACGACCGGCTTGGCCTGGTCACACAGAGTCTCCCCGGTGGTGG
>JALYQN010000162.1 GCA_030855835.1 Actinomycetota bacterium
GGTCCGGCGGGGTCAGATGCAGCCCACAAGCCTGCGCCGACTCGATGTAGGCGGTCTTGCCGTCCATCAGCACCGTGGCCGGCACCCGGGCTCCGTACGGTCCGGTCGCTGACACCGACAACAGCTCGCCGTCGAAGGAGGACCCGAGGGCATGCACGAAGCCCGGGCCGCCGTCGGACATCGGCAGACAGGTCAGCTCGTCGCCGGGGGCGTGCCGCAGCCAGCCGGCCACCACCGCCTCGGCCGCCTCGACCGCGCTCAGCGTGCCCGCAAACTTGTCCGGCGCCACCAGGATCCGCATGTGCCCAGCCTGCCCGGCGAACCGCCGTACCGCAGCGCCGCGGGTCAGGGGAGGGCGGGCGCTCCCCAGATCGCCAGCCATCGGGTCAGGTCGGGCTCGATGGCCAGGTCGCCACCGACGGCGCCGCGCACCTGCAGCTCCAGGGCGTTGTCGCGACGCTCCGCACCGCCCGGCACGGGAGCGAACGGGTAGAACGTGCCGCGCTTGTAGAGATAGACCAGCCCGACCTGGCGGCCGTCGGGGTCGGCGAAGGCCACCACCGAGCACAGCAGGGACGGCCCGAAGCCGTTGTCCTGCAGGGTCCGGTTGACCGCATGCAGCTCGGTGACCAGGTCACTGAGCGCATCCGACGACTGGCGGCAGGTGAGCCAGGTGAACCCGTACGGGTCCTGGCTGCGCTCGACCGCAGGGCCGCCGTCCGCGTCGAGCAACGTCTGCAGCTCCGTCTGCGCGGTCGCGAACGCGGCCCCTTCGTTGGCCCGGTAGCAGACCGCCCCCACCCCGGTCGGGCGTAGGCCGATCGCCGCCTCCAGCGTCAGCGCCGCCTGCGATACGGCGAACAAGGCGTCGAGGTCAGGCCGCGCCGGCTTGCTCCGGCCGAGCAGCGCGTCGAGGAAACCCATCTTCCGCCGGGTCAGACCGTGCGGCCGAGGTCGGACGAGACCCGGGCGAGCTGCTCGAGCCGCTGCTCCAGACTCGGGTGGGACGAGAACAGCGCGGTCAGCGACTGGCGGTGCAGCGCCGGCGCGAACAGGAACGCGCTGACCGGCTCGGTCCGGCGCAGGTCCCTGGTCGGGATCCGCGCCATGTCGCCGGAGATCTTGGTCAGCGCCGAAGCCAGCGCCGACGGCCGTCCGGTGAGGTATGCCGACGCCCGGTCTGCCGACAGCTCGCGGTAGCGCGACAGCGCCCGGGTCAACAAGAAGCTGATCAGGTAGACCGCGATGCTGGCCACCCACACCGCGATGAAGACCAGGGCGTTGTTGCGGTCCCGGCCGCCACCGCCGAAGTACAGCCCCCACCGCATGATCACGCCGGCCAGCACACCGAGCGTCGCGGCCACGGTCATCACCGACACGTCGCGGTGCGCCACGTGCGCCAGCTCATGACCCAGCACGCCCTCCACCTCGTCGGCCTCCAGCCGGCGCAGCAGCCCGGTCGTGACGCACACCACCGAGTGACTGGGCGTGCGGCCGGTGGCGAAGGCGTTGGGGATGTCGGTGTCTGCCACCGCCACCCGGGGTTTGGGCATGTCAGCCAGCGCGCACAGCCGGTCGATCACGCCGTGCAGCTCGGGGGCCTGCTCCGGCGTGACCTCCCGGGCCCGCATGGCCTTCATCGCCACCGTGTCGGAGAAGTACCACTGTGCCAAGCCGACAACGACCGCGATCACCACGATGACGGGCGCGGCGCCGATCCCCCAGTACGTCGTGAGCAGCGCCATGAACGCGAGGTACAGCGCCACCAGCAAGAACGCGACCAGCCCCATCCGGGCGGTCAGCCCCCGGTCGCTGCGAAATCGGGTGCTGGCCATCAGCCGGGTATCAGCCCTTCGTCGCCGAGCAGAGCGGCCACCTCGTCGACGCTCGAGTCGGAAGGCGGGAGCACCAGATCGGAGTCGACGAGAACCTCGTCGGGCAGGACGGCACCGTGACTGCGTACCCGGTCCAGAAGCTGGGCGAAACATGCAGTGAAGGCGCTGGTGTCCGCAGCCAGCACCGCCGACTCGACCTCTGAGTCCAGCACGTTCAAGGCGGCGAGGTCGTCGTCTGGGACGTCGTACTGCCCTTCGCCCATGATGCGGATGATCACGGCTGTCCCTCCCGCGGCGGTGCGTCGGTGGCGGCAGGCGGGTCGACGGCAGACGGGGCGACAGATGGGGCGGCAGTCGGGGTGGCAGTCGGTGGTGTGGTCGCCGCACCTTCGATCGCTTCGGGTCTGCTGCCCGGCTCGAGCTGGCCCTTGAGCGCGGCGAGCTCGGAGTCGACGTCCGAGCCGGCCGAGATGGCGGCCAGCTCACGCTCGATGTCGCTGTTCGGCTCCTGCGAGGCGTCGTCCAGCGCGCCCGAGGCGACCAGCTCGTCGATGGCACCGGCTCTGGCCTGCATCGAGGCGGTCTTGTCCTCGGCCCGCTGCACCGCCAGCCCCACGTCGCTCATCTCCTCCGAGATCCCGGAGAAGGCCTCGCCGATCTTGGTCTGCGCCTCCGCGGCGGTGTAGGTGGCCTTGATGGTCTCCTTGCGGGTACGGAACGCCTCGACCTTGGCCTGCAGCCGCTGCGAGGCGAGGGTGAGCTTCTCCTCCTCCCCCTGCAGCTGGGCGTGCTGGGTCTGCAGGCCCTCGACCTGGGCCGTCACCGCCGACCGGCGGGTGAGCGCCTCGCGGGCCAGGTCCTCGCGGCCGGCGGCCAGCGCCTTCTGCGCCTGCCCGTGCAGCTTGTCACCCTGCTGCTGCAGCTGGGTCATCTGCAGCTCGACCCGCTTGCGGCTGGTGGCCACGTCGGCCACCCCGCGGCGCACCTTCTGCAGCAGCTCCAGCTGCTTGGTGTAGCTGTAGTCCAGCGTCTCGCGCGGGTCCTCGGCCCGGTCCAGCGCCTTGTTGGCCTTGGACCGGAAGATGAGACCCATCCGCTTCATGATGCTCATCGCCGGCGTTCCGCCCCTCATCGATGTCAGGAGCTCCAGCGTACGGGCCGGGCCCGATGGCTGGGTACCCTGACGACACCCGCCCACCGCCCACTCCAGTCCGCGCCACCCCAGTCCGACCACCAGCAACGAGCACCGAGGTCTCCGTGTTTCGTCGTCGCATCACCAGCAACCCCACCGGCGACTCCACCGGCGACTCGACCGGCGGCTCGACCGGCGGCTCGACCGGCGGCTCCACCGGCGGCTCCACCGGCGACTCGACGGCCGAGCGATCAGAGGAGACCATCCGCCGGCTGCAGGCT
>JALYQN010000177.1 GCA_030855835.1 Actinomycetota bacterium
CGCCGGCGTGCCGCCGATCGACTACGACGACTGACCGGGGCTGCTCCTGCGCGGAGGGAGTAGGTCCGGATGATCCATCCGACCCGCGGCGGCATGAGCGGACGTTGGTCGCGGCAACCGCAAGCCCTGGGTCCGCCCTGGGTCCGCGCCTCGGCTCACCCAGCTGCTTACTTCTTGCCCCAGGTGCTTTCCTGCAGGGCGGTGTCACCGGCTGACTGGAATTTTGCGACCTTGCCACCCCGGAAGGTCAAACATCTGCCTGGTCGGCCGACTTGCCGTCCGAGGTGACGCGGGTCAGCACGACGACATGGTCGCCCTCGGCGATGAAGTGCTACGGCTCGGTCCGGAAGGACTTGCTGGCGAGCGTCGCAAAGAAGTGCGCGACCTCGTCCTTGCCTCGGTAGGTGCCGCTGATCGTGCTATTGCCTGGCACGATCCACTCGACGTCGTCGGCCATGTTCTGCATGGTGCCTTCGAGGTCGCCTGCGCCGAAGGCCTGATAGGCAGCTTGGATCGCAGCCTTGTTCTCTGATGCGGACATCGGCTTCCCTCCGGTCCTTGTCGACCGACTCACTGAGGCCGAGAGCAGGTGTGCCGGTCAACACCTGCATCTTGGAGCGCCCGCCGGGGATCCAGGCGGCGTCCTGGAGCACCTGCACGGGCCGCGGGGTGTCGAGGATCGTGCACCTGCCGAAAGCGTTCCGCGGTGACACGGGGGTTTAGTCCACCGGCCCCATGTCCTGAGCGCCTGGGTCGACTCTGCAGATGACCTGGTGCGCCGCCGCCCGCTCCAGTTCGGACGCGTCAACCTCGAGCCTCTGGCCCCTCACGTCGGTCGGTCCGCCGGGTAACAGACGAGCCCCAACGCCGATCTGCCCAAGCCGTAGAACGGCCTGATTGGCTTGCATCTTGCTCGACATCCAATAGATCACGCCACCCATGCGCGAGGGTAGGGCGCGACCGCCATCTGCGGGGGCGTCAGGCCGCACCGCGCCGGAGCCGCACCTGCCGTGCGCGGGCGACGACGGCGATCTGGCCGGGCCGGAACAGCCGGCGCCCCTCGCCGCTGCACTGATAAGGAAGCGTGCCGGCGTTGCTCAACTGGTAGACCCGCGCCCGTGACAACCCGAGCTGCTCGCCGACCTGGGCGGTGGTGAGCCAGGTCCGGTCACCTCGACGCCAACGGGCGAGGGACAGCCGCTCGACATCGAACCGGAGCAGACCCGCCATCGGCGTCAGCGGGTCGGCCAGCTCGCCGCGGCGGATCATCCTCGCCACCGTCCGCGGATGCACCCCGAGCAGCTCGGCGGCCTGCGCGTAGGTCAGCCGCTCGGTCCCCGGTTCCTCGTCACCTAGCATCAGCCCACTGTCCCCCTGTATGCGCATTCGCGCAGATCTGTAGCCAGCGAGCCCACCTGACCTGCACCATGACCGGCAGCGGATCCGATGCACCTACCCGGACCGATGCCGGCCGACCTGCGCGCGACGGCACCGGACGGTGCTGACACCGCGACGGCGGGTGGCTCGGCGGCTGCACCTGGGCTCTCGAGCGCGGCCGTCAAGATGCGTGGACCCCTGCCGGCTCCCACCATGAGTCAACGTGTCCGACGGTGACGCGTCAGGAAGAGGTACCGCCATGTCCACACTTCGCTCCAGGTGGGGTTCGCGCAGCGCCAAGGTTGTGGTGGGAGTGGTCGCGCTCGGGGTGACCGGGCTGGTCGCGTCGATGGCGCTCACCGGCCCGGCCACGGCCGGCGACAACTCCGGCTTCGATAACTACCACGGTGGATGGCCGACGGAGCTGGTCGACGGTGACATCGCGACAACGTCGCGGGCTGACCGTCCTAGCGACCAGGTGATTAGATTGCGGGCCCGGACTGTGCGCGACACCGTTGTCGACACCGGGGACGCCGGGTTCAGCCCCGGGGACTACTCCGTGTTCGAGAACAAGCTCTTCAAGCGCGGCGAGCAGGTTGGACGCGACTCGGTCCGCTGTATGGTCAACCACCGCTCAGTCATGTGTCACGGCACCCTCACCCGCGGGTCGGACAACCTCGCCATGGCCGGCACCTTCTTCTTCCGGGCAGGCGGGCCAATCCAGCTCGCCGTCACCGGCGGAACTGGCAGCTACCGCGACGCGGCCGGCACCTTCACCGTCCGCGCTGGAGGTAAGGGCCCGGGCAACCTGTACATCATCAGGCTGGTCGACTGACGTTGCGCCGACCGGGCGGTCCGCGGGATTCCGACTGCGGCCCAACCACTGTTAACACGTGCACCGGCTGGACGCGTCCCACGGCGCCACCCGGGTCAGCTCGCCTTGCCAGCGGGGAACCGTTTACGTCGAGCACGGGCTATGACCGCGACCTGGCCGGGCCGGAACAGTCGCCGTCCCGCCGGGCTGCGCTCGTAGGAAGCCGCCCGGCATTGCGAGCTGCCGGACGGGGGGGGGGGGGGGG
>JALYQN010000178.1 GCA_030855835.1 Actinomycetota bacterium
GGTCGACCGGGTGCTCGCCGGGCACCCCGAGGTCGCGCTGCTCGACGCCCGAGACGCGCTGGACGACATCGCGGGGCTGCGCGGGACGCTGCCGGCACGGCCCACCGTGCAGCTCTGGCCGCACCGGCACGGAACCGATGCGATGTTCCTCGCCCTGCTCCGCCGTCGCTGACCGTTCCGCCCGCCGCGCCCATGGGACTCGAGGACCATGCGTCTGGATTCTCATGACGTTGCGCGGTGCCGGGTAGGGGCGACGCCCTAGGCTGCCGGCCGTGGGAGTCCAGATCGCGCCCAGTCTGCTGGCCGCCGACTTCGCCGACCTGGCCGGTGCTGCCCGCTCTGTGCCGGGGGCCGACTGGCTGCATGTGGACGTCATGGACAACCACTTCGTGCCCAACCTGACCATCGGGCTTCCCGTGGTCGAGGCGCTGGTGAGGGTCGCCGCGCAGCCGCTGGACTGTCACCTGATGATCGCCGACCCCGACCGATGGGCGCCGGCGTACGCCGAGGCGGGGGCCGGCATCGTCACCTTCCATGCCGAGGCGGCCCGGGCCCCCGTACGGCTGGCCCGCGAGCTTCGGGCCGCTGGAGCCCGGGCTGGGCTCGGGCTACGGCCCGCGACCCCGGTGGACCCGTACACCGACCTGCTGCCCGAGCTCGACCTGCTGCTGGTGATGACCGTCGAGCCGGGCTTCGGCGGCCAGGAGTTCCTCGACCTGTGCCTGCCCAAGATCCGCCGCGCCCGCGAGCTCACCGCGGCCACCGGCGCCGAGATCTGGCTGCAGGTCGACGGTGGGGTCTCGGCCGAGACGATCGGTCGCTGCGCCGAGGCGGGCGCCGACATGTTCGTCGCCGGATCGGCGGTCTTCGGGGCCGACGATGCGGACGCCGCGGTCAGTGGGCTCCGTGAGCAGGCCGCAGCGAAGATGAAGGACTAGGCATCGCGTCGTCACCGCAGCGGGACTGGCTCGTCGTCGGTCTTGCGCGGTGGTGTCATACTCGGTGCCGAGCACCCCAGCTCACGCGCTCCGGGATCGGTGCAAGTCCGAACCGGCGGTAACAGTCCGCGACCCGGACCACGGCGTACGCCTCGTACGCCGCCGGTTCGGTTGACCCGGTGCAAATCCGGGACCGACGGTGAGAGTCCGGATGGGAGGAGCGGCGTCGCTGCGTGCCGCGTGGGTCCGCCGGTCTCGCGCGGAGACGTGTCGGCGCACCTCCCGTCGCCGTCCCGGATCGCACCGGACGGAGGGCGGCAGTCATGTTCACCGGCATCGTCGAGGAGCGGGGCAGTGTCGTCGCGCTCGACCACCTCGGTGACGCCGTGCGCCTCACCGTCAGCGGCGCGATGGTCACCAGCGACGCGGAGCCCGGCGCGTCGATCAGCGTCAACGGCTGCTGCCTGACCGTCGTCACACACGGAGACGGCTCATTCACCGCCGACGTCACCGCCGAGAGCCTCGACCGCACCGCGCTCGGCGCCCTGGTACCGGGGTCCGAGGTCAACCTGGAACGGGCCGTCCCGGTGACCGGCCGGCTGGGCGGCCACCTGGTGCAGGGCCACGTCGACGGGACCAGCACGGTGCTGGAGCGGCGGCCGTCGCAGCACTGGGAGCTGCTGGTCTTCGCGTTGCCGGAACAGCTGGCGCGCTACCTGGCGTCGAAAGGCTCGATCGCGGTGGACGGTGTCTCGCTGACCGTGGTCGACCTGACCGCGGCCACCGACGGACAGCCGGCGACGTTCACCGTCTCGCTCGTCCCGACCACGCTCCGCGCCACCACCCTCGGAGGCCTGGCACCCGGCGACCAGGTCAACCTCGAGGTGGACGTCGTGGCCAAGTACGTCGAGCGGCTGCTCGCCACGGGCAGCCTCCCGCCTGCTGCCACCGGGGGAGCCGCATGAACCCGGTGGAGTGGCTCTTCGACGCCGAGCTAATTATCGGGGACTCGACCATCCTGTGGCGCGAGATCGTCGGCAACCTGTTCGGGCTGGCCTCTGCCGTCGGCGGCATGCGCCGCCGGGTGTGGGCATGGCCGGTCGGGATAGTCGGCAACGTGCTGCTGTTCACCGTCTTCCTCGGCGCGGTCTTCGACACCCCGCAGGACCGGAACCTGTGGGGTCAGGCGGGCCGGCAGATCTTCTTCGTCGCGCTGTCGATCTGGGGTTGGCAACGCTGGCGCCAGTCGGCCCGCTCGAGCGCGGGATCCGGCACCCGCAACCGGCCGGCCGTCCGCCCGCGCTGGGCGACCTGGGCCGAACGCGGCCAGCTGCTCGTCCTGTACGCGGTCGGCACCACGGTGTTCTGGTGGCTGTTCGGCATCATCGGCTCGTACGGCCGGCTGACCGAGGCCTGGATCCTCACCGGCTCGATGCTGGCCACGTACGGCATGGCCAGGGGCTGGGTGGAGTTCTGGCTGGTCTGGATCGCCGTCGACGCGGTGGGGGTGCCGACGCTGCTGCAGGCGGGGCTGTACCCGTCGGCCACGCTGTACGCCGTTTACGGCGTGTTCGTGATCTGGGGGTTCGTGGTCTGGCTGCGGGTGGCGCGCGACGACGGTCCACGCGGCATCGACGACCCGGCCAACGAGGCGGTGGGCGCATGAGTGACGCCACCGCGGTCCGGCTGGACCCGATCGCGCGCGCCGTCGACGACATCCGCGCCGGCAAGTCGGTCGTGGTCGTCGACGACGAGGAGCGGGAGAACGAGGGGGACCTGGTGTTCGCCGCCAGCAAGGCCACGGTGGGGCTGCTGGCCTTCACCATCCGCTGGACCAGCGGGGTGATCTGCGTGCCGGTCGAGGGCGAGGTGCTCGACCGGCTCGCCGTCCCGCTGATGACGCCGCACAACCGCGAGCGGATGCGCACCGCGTACACGATCAGCGTGGATGCCCGCGACGGCGTCACCACCGGGATCTCGGCCGCCGATCGGACCCGCACGGTCCGTGTTCTCGTCGACTCGGCGACCGAGCCGTACGACCTGGTGCAGCCGGGTCATGTGTTCCCGCTGAGGTACCGGCCGGGAGGCGTGCTGATGCGTCCCGGCCACACCGAGGCGTCGGTCGACCTTGCCCGCCTCGCCGGACTGACGCCGGCCGGGGTGATCGCCGAGATCGTCAACGACGACGGCAGCATGAAGCGCGGTCAGGACCTTCGTGACTTCGCCGACACGCACGGCCTGGCGATGGTCTCGATCGCCGACCTGATCGTGCACCGCCGCCGCCACGAACGGCTGGTCGAGCGGGTCGCTGTGACGCGGCTGCCGACCGAGTTCGGCGAGTTCACCGCGTACGGCTTCCGCAGCACCGTGGACGGCGTCGAGCACGTGGCACTGGTGCTGGGGGACGTGTCGGGCGATGGCCCCTCCGCCGGCGCCCGGGGGGTGCTCACCCGGCTGCACTCCGAGTGCCTCACCGGCGACGTGCTGGGGTCTCGCCGCTGCGACTGCGGTCCGCAGCTGCAGGCGTCGATGTCGGCGATCACCGCAGCCGGCAGCGGGGTCGTGGTCTACCTTCGCGGGCACGAGGGTCGGGGCATCGGACTGTTGCACAAGCTGCGCGCCTACGCCCTGCAGGACGGCGGGCGCGACACCGTCGACGCCAACCTGGACCTCGGCCTGCCCGCGGACGGCAGGGACTACGGCACCGGCGCCCAGATCCTTGCCGACCTGGGGGTGCGCGCGGTCCGGCTGCTGTCGAACAACCCGGCCAAGGCCGAGGGGCTGGAACGGCACGGCATCACGGTGCTGGCCCGCGAGCGGCTCGACGTGGCGCCGACGGCCGAGAACCTGCGCTACCTGCGGACCAAGGCGGAGCGGATGGGCCACGACCTTTCCCACCTGCTGCCGGTGGAACCGTGAGCGGTGAGGGCAGCCCCGCGCCGGAGCCGGTCGATGCCAGCGGGCTGCGCGTCGCCGTGGTCGCGGCGTCGTGGCATCAGCAGGTGATGGACGGCCTCGTCGCCGGCGCTCGTCGCCGGCTCGCTGAGTGCGGCGTCCACGACCTCACGATGGTCCGGGTGCCTGGGTCGTTCGAGCTCCCGGTCGTGGTAGCAGCCGCAGCCAGGAGCCATGACGCGGTGGTCGCGCTGGGAGTGGTGATCCGCGGCGGCACCCCGCACTTCGAGTACGTCTGCCGGGCGGCCACCGACGGGTTGTCGACGGTGGCGCGCACCTCCGGGGTGCCGGTCGGCTTCGGGCTGCTGACCTGCGACACCGAGCAGCAAGCCCTCGACCGGGCCGGGCTGCCCGGATCGGTCGAGGACAAGGGTGCCGAGGCCGCCGACGCCGCCGTCCGTACCGCCCTCGTGCTCCAGGCGCTGCCGTCCCCAGCCCGACCGTCACCGCGATGGTGACCGACCCGGCCCAGCCGGTGACGGCGCTGGAGCCGGCCGGGGCGCCTGAGCTCCCGTCCCTACGCTGTCGTGCGTGAAGACCTTCGACGCGCTGTTCGCCGAGCTGGCGGCGAAGCAGCAGGAGCGGCCAGACGGCTCGGCCACCGTCGCGGCCCTCGACGCCGGCGTGCACGCCATCGGCAAGAAGCTGGTGGAGGAGGCGGCCGAGTCTTGGATGGCCGCCGAGCACGAGGGCCCGGACCGGGCGGCCGAGGAGATCTCCCAGCTGCTGTACCACGCGCAGGTGCTCATGCTGGCGTGCGGGCTCGGCCTCGACGACGTCTACACCCGGTTGTGAGCAGCCCGTGACCTCCGTCAACAGGGATCCAGGCCTGCGGATAGCGGTGCCGAACAAGGGCTCGCTGTCCGAGGCCGCGCGCGAGATGTTGCGCGAGGCCGGTTACCGGCAGCGCAGCAACAGCGTGGAGCTGGTTCTCACCGACCCCGACAACGCGGTGGAGTTCTTCTACCTCCGGCCGCGAGACATCGCGCTGTACGTGGGTGAGGGCACGCTCGACCTCGGCATCACCGGCCGGGACCTGCTGCTCGACTCCGGGGCGGGCGCCGAGGAGGTGCTCCCGCTGGGGTTCGGCGGCTCCCGGCTGCGGCTGGCGGCGCCGCCCGGAATTGTCCGCGCGCACGCTGACCTGACCGGGCTCCGGGTTGCCACATCGTACGCCCGTGTCGTCGGCCGCTGGCTCGACGACCGCGGCGTGGACGCCAGCGTGGTCCGCCTCGACGGCGCGGTGGAGACGGCGGTCCGGCTCGGCGTGGCCGACGTGATCGCCGACGTCGTGGACACGGGGAGCACATTGCGCGAGGCGGGCCTGGAGGTGTTCGGGGAGCCGATCCTCGAATCCGAGGCGGTGCTGGTGCGGCGCGCCGATGACGGCGACGCTGCCGGACCCCTGGCCCGGCCCGGTGAGATCGATGTGTTCCTGCGCCGGCTCCGCGGCGTGCTGGTGGCCCGCGGGTACGTGATGATGGACTACGACATCGCCGCCGAGCGGGTCGATGACGCCTGCGCGCTCACACCGGGCATCGAGTCGCCCACGGTATCGCCGCTGCACCGGCAGGGCTGGGTCGCCGTTCGGGCAATGGTGCCCAGGCGCGACGCCCAACAGGTGATGGACCAGCTGTGGGACATCGGTGCCCGCGGCATCCTGGTGACCGACATCCACGCCTGCCGGCTATGAGCACGGTGCCGGTGCGCACGTACCGCCCGATCGGCACCCTGGTGGTGACCGGGGTCGCCGCCGCGAGCCTGCTGGCGGTCACCGGGGTGATGGTGGTCGCCCTGCCGGCCAGGACGCGGGCGTCTTTCAGCGTGGCCGAGGACGTGACCCTCGTACTGGGTCTCGGCCTGTTGCTCGCGGTGCTGTACGGGATCGGACGGACCCGGCTGCGCACCGACGCCGACGGGCTGCACGTGGTGAACGGCTTCCGTACCCACGACCTGGCCTGGGCCCAGGCGGTCGACGTGTCCTTGCGCCGGGGTGCGCCGTGGGCGGTCCTCGACACCAGCGCCGGTGAGACCGTCCAGCTGATGGCCATCCAGAGCTCGGACGGCGCCCGCGCCGGCCGGGCCGTCCGGGAGCTGCGGTCGGCCATCAGGACGCTCGGGGGGACTGCCGCAGCCGACCCGCTCAGCTGATCCCGTGCCGGCGCAGGATCTCCTCAACGTCTGCCAGCTCGTCGCCCACCTGACCCGCAGGCGTGGCGGGAGCGGCGTCCGGTTGCCGGCGGCGGCGCAGCGCCCGGCTGCCGCCGACCAGCACCGCGGTCGTGCCGGCGAGCGCCAGTCCCACCCAGGTGGTGGGGGTGAACACCAGCGAGGCTGACCAGTCGAGCACCGCACCGCTGACGCGGCCGACCAGGCGCAGGGTGCCGGTGAGCAGCAGCGCCGGTGGGAGCAGCGCCCAACCGGTCCAGCTGGTCGCGCCGAGCCGGTCGCCACGGCGGTACGCGCGAACCGCGAGCACCACCGCCATCGCCGTGAGCGCGAGCGCCCACGGCATCCACAGCAGCAGGTCGGCACCGGGCACACATCCAGCCTGGCACAGCCGGCTGGCCGCCAACTCGCAGCGACCGCCCGCCTGCTGCTAGCGTGGGCAGCGGCCTGCATCACTACCATCCAGCGGGGAACAACCCGCCCGGATAGTCGTGTTGCACACAAGCGGAGACCATCCCACCCCGCGACCCGCATGAGGGTCGCCAGGTATGGCCGGGCTCTCGTGCGTGTCGGCACGGGAGCTCTTGCACGTCGGAGAGCAGCTCCCGCGCCGTGGTTCGTCCCCGTCCACGACCCGCAGGAGGACCCATCAGCACTGACCCGCGCATCAACGACCGGATTCGCGTGCCCGAGGTGAGACTGGTCGGCCCCGGTGGCGAGCAGGTTGGCATCGTCCGCATCGACGACGCCCTGCGGCTTGCCCAGGAAGCCGACCTGGACCTCGTCGAGGTCGCGCCGACGGCTCGTCCGCCGGTCGCCAAGCTCATGGACTACGGCAAGTTCAAGTACGAGACCGCGCAGAAGGCGCGCGAGTCGCGGCGAAACCAGACCCACACGGTCATCAAGGAGATGAAGCTGCGGCCCAAGATCGACGCCCACGACTACGAGACCAAGAAGGGTCACGTGGTCCGCTTCCTGCGCTCGGGGGACAAGGTGAAGATCACGATCATGTTCCGCGGCCGCGAGCAGCACCGCCCCGAGCTGGGCTTCCGGTTGCTGCAGCGCCTGGCGCAGGATGTCGAGGAGCTGGGCTTCGTCGAGTCGACGCCCCGTCAGGACGGCCGCAACATGACCATGGTGATCGGGCCGCACCGCAAGAAGGCCGAGGCGCAGGCAGAGGTGCGCGCCGAGCGTGCCGCGCTGGCTGCCGAGCGGCGTGCGGAGCGGCAGGCACTGCGGGCCGAGCGGGCTCCCGCCGCGACCCAGGCCAAACCACGCAAACGCTCGGAGAACCTCGACCCCGAGATGTGAGCCCGATATGAGAGCCAGAGACAGGGAGGGCATGAGATGCCGAAGATGAAGCCGCACTCCGGCACCAAGAAGCGGGTGAAGATCACCGGCACCGGCAAGCTGCGCAGGCAGAAGGCCAACCGCCGGCACAAGTTCGAGCACAAGCCGTCGACGCGTACGCGTCGTCTCGACGGTACGACCGACGTCGCTGCGTCGGACGTGGGCCGGATCAAGAAGCTGCTCGGCAAGTAACTCGGCCCCCCACAACGACCGAGCACGACCCGAGCACGTCCGAAGGAGTATGAAGTGGCACGCGTCAAGCGGTCCGTCAACGCGGTCAAGAAGCGTCGCGAGATCCTCGAGCAGGCCGCCGGCTACCGCGGCCAGCGGTCCCGGCTCTACCGCAAGGCCAAGGAGCAGGTCGCGCACTCGCTCGTCTACAGCTACCGCGACCGGCGGGCCCGCAAGGGTGACTTCCGCCGGCTGTGGATCCAGCGCATCAATGCCGCCGCGCGTCAGCACGGCCTCACGTACAACCGGTTCGTGCAAGGGCTGCGCGCGGCCGAGGTGAGCGTCGACCGCAAGGCGCTCGCCGACCTCGCCGTCACCGACCCGCCCGCCTTCGCCGCGCTGGTCGAGGTGGCCCGGGCGGCGCTGCCGAGCGACGTCAACGCCCCCAGGGGCTCCACCAAGGGCTCCACCAAGGGCTCCACCAAGGAGGGGGAGGCCGCCTGAGCGTCGAGCTCCTCACCGCCCGCTCCCGGCGGGTCAGGGAGGCGGCCCGGCTGGCCACCCGGAAGGTGCGGCAGCAGCAGCGCCGGTTCCTCGCGGAAGGACCGC
>JALYQN010000189.1 GCA_030855835.1 Actinomycetota bacterium
CAACCCAGACGCGTACCACGTCGACATCTGGCTGGAGGCCCGAGAGGGGGGCGAGGTGGTCGGCGAGCGCCGCTGGCACGAACGGCTGCCGCGCTGACCCCGGCCCGTCACGGTGACCGCGGACCCACCAATTGCGGGGTCCGGGCGAAGGCTTGCGCCGGCCGGGCGACGGGGCTGGCAGGCGGTAGTCAGTCGACCGGCCGGCGGCGGAGGTCCTTGGTCCGCGACCGGCGCCGCTTGGCCTCTTGCCGCCTGCGTACCGAACCGCGCGTCGGCCGGGTGGCATGCCTCGGACGCGGCGGCGGTGCCAGCGCCTCGCCCAGTGTCTCGACCAGCCGCTGCTCTGCCGCGCGCCGGTTGGCGAGCTGGGCGCGGTGCTCCTGCGCCGACACGGTCAGGACGCCGTCCACGAGGCGACCAGCCAGCCGGCCCAGCGCACGTTGGCGCAGGGGCTCGGGCAACGCCGGCGACCGCTGCACGTCGTACGACAGCTCCACCCGGCTGTCCGCGGTGTTCACGCCCTGCCCGCCCGGCCCGCTGGAACGCGAGAACCGCCAGCGCAGCTCACCTCTCGGGATTTCCAGCGAGCGGACGCGGATCGACGACGGCATGGCAGGTCCGGCTCACGCCTCGTGCAGCGCCCGCCCCTGGTAGCCGCGGGCGACCATCGTCACGAACTCGCGCACCGCGTCCTCGTTCGGTGCAAACGGACCTGGTTGAAAGTGCGGGCTGGACAGTCCGCGCTGCACCGACTCGCACGCCGTCCAGTCCTGCCGGTTGGTGAGGTCCCAGAACTCCACCGCCCGCGCGTTCTCCGGCCCGGTCCCCGGCACGTACCAGGAGCACTCGACCCAGCTGCGGTCTGGCGCAAGCGGGACCAGCCGGTGCGTCATCACGTAGTCCGGGTGCGCTGAGATCAGCAGGTTTGGCCACAGCTGGACGTACTCGACCCGCCGCGGGTCGACACCTGGGATGGGCGGCCCTGCGGGCTCGCCGGTCAACGACATCGTCGCCATGTCGTCGCGTAGGTCCATCGACCCGCCGACCCACGCGCCTGGCTCGCCGTCATAGTTCTCGCCCGAGTTCGGCGGCGACACCTGGCACAGCTCCGGATGGATCAGCGGGCAGTGGTAGCACTCGTGGTAGTTCTCCACGATCACCTTCCAGTTCGCCGCCACCTCGTAGCTGTGCCGGTCCGCGAGCAGCAGGCTGCCGGGGGCGTACGGCGCCACGATCTGGTCCAGCGCGCCGACGTGACGGGCGAACGGCACCGTCCGAGGCGACAGCGATCCCGCCTCGAGCGGGTGCAGGGCATGCACGAACACCCACCCGTGCCAGCGCTGCACCGCCAGCTCCACCAGCGAGTGGGCACCGGACTCGAAACCGTCGACGTCGCGGAAACCGGGTGCGGCCCGAAGCGCACCCGCCAGGTCGTACGTCCAGGCGTGGTAGGGGCAGACGACCGAGTGGCGGTCGGTACCCGCCCCTTCCGACAACAGCTCGTGGCCGCGGTGACGACACGTGTTGGCGAACGCGCGGAGCGTCTCGTCGGCCCAGGTCAGCAGCACCGACACGTCGCCGGCCACGACCGCCCGCTGGCTGCCGTCGGCGCGAAGCTCGTCCTCACGCCCGACGCAGGTCCAGGTGCCGGCGAACAGGTGCCGGCGTTCCCAGGCCAGGACGTCCGGGCTGGTGTACGCGGCGGCCGGGAGCATGGTGCGCGCGGACTCGTCGCCGTCGGGTAGGTCGGCCAAGGCGGTAGCCAGCTCGGCCAGGAGGTCGCCCGTTGCGGACGGTGGAGCCAGATCGGCGGTCATAGTGACATCTCCGGATAGGGTTCGGCGCCATGGTGCGGCAGCGGGTCGAGGTGCGCCGCGACGAGATCCTCGCAGCGACGATCGGGCAAGTGGAGGTGCGGGGGCTCGCGCAGACCAGGGTGTCGGACGTGGCGAATGCACTGGACATCAGCCCAGGCCTGGTCTTCTACCACTTCGACACCAAGGATGCCCTGCTGGTGGCGGCATTCGAGCATGCCGCCGCGCTTGACCTGGCCCGGCTCGACCGCGCCGTGCGCCGCGGCGTGGACGCCACCGACCGGTTGCGCCGACTGCTCGCCGTGTACGGTCCGACCGGCTCTGCCAGCGGCTGGCGGATCTGGATCGACGCATGGGCACTGGCGCTGCACGAGCCCGACATCCGGGCCACCTTGCGGCGCCTCGACGACCGGTGGCGCTCCGCGCTGCACGAGGTCGTGGTCGGCGGTGTGGCCGAGGGCAGCTTTCGTTGCCCCGACCCGCACGCAGCTGTATCGCGCATCAGCGCCCTGCTCGACGGTCTGTCGGTTGCCACGCTGGCGTACCGGAACGTGACCCGGACGCAACTGCGTACCTGGGTGCGCGAAGCGGCCGCGCGCGAGGTCGCCGTGGACCCCGAGCTGCTGACCTGAGCAGGCGATGCCGAGACAGGCTGTGTTGCTCCAACGACCGCACTGTCTCGACCTCCGTCGCCTCGCGGTCATCTCACACCAGCCAATGGGCGTCGTAGTCGGCGTCGGTCAGCGCGGGTCGGTCGAGGCGGAACGGCGTCAGGCCGTCCGTGCTACCGCCGCCTGTCGCGACGTCTGCCAGCAGCCGGCCGAACGTCGGCGTGAACTTGAAGGCGTGCGCCGCGCCAAGCCCGACCACGACCGACTCACACCCAGGCACCGGCCCGAGCACGAAGTCGCGGTCCGGGGTCAGCGTGTACAGGCAGCGGACCGACCGCTGTGCCGGACCCGCGCCCGGAAGCGTCCGGGACATGAAGGCGGTGAGCAGTGCCAGCCGGTCGGGGTCGGTTCCAAACAGCGCGTCCCCTCCCCGGTCATCGGAACCGACCTCCGGGCCGCCGCAGTCCTGGGCAGCCTTGACGGTGGCCTCGCCGTAGCTGGGGAAGCCGTAGAAGCATGGGTCGTCCATCCAGATCCACAGCGGAAGCCGGCCCACGGCGTAGGGCTCAGGGTCGGCCGGCAAGAAGTAGGTCACCTGCTCGCGGGTGGTGGTCAACGGCAGCCTGTACCCGATCCCGGCGAGCACGTCGTTGGTCCAGGCGTCAGCGCACACCACCAGTCGCCGGCAGCGGTACGTCGTGCCGCTGGCCTCGACCTCGACGCCGCGAGGCCCGAGGTCACGCACCGACGTCACCGCCGACTCGTCGCGCAGCTCGGCGCCACCCGCCCGGGCACGCTGCTGCAGCAGCCGCACCGTGCGCGAGGCGGGCACGATCGCCGACCGCTCCTGCAGGACGCCCACGGTGCCGTCAGGCAGCGACAGCTGCGGCCAGCGCCGCGCCAGCTGGTCGTGGTCGAGCTGCTCGTAGGGCACCCCGCAGGCCGCCATGGAGGTCGTGTAGTCGACCATCGGGATCGCCGGGTCCGGGGGGTACAGGTCGAGACCACCGGTGATGGTGACCAGCTGCTCGCCGCTGTCGGCCTCCAGGTCTGCCCAGTCGTCGTACGCGGCGAAGGTCAGGGCGACGTACCCGGGCGTGTGGTAGCTGTGCCGCAGGATCCGGCTGCTGTCGTGCGAGGCACCGTGCGCGTGCCCGAGCCGGAACCGCTCGAGCCCCAGCACTTGCTCGCCGCGGCGGGCGAGGTGATAGACGGTTGAGC
>JALYQN010000203.1 GCA_030855835.1 Actinomycetota bacterium
CCTCCTCGCCGGCCTGGCTGCCCGGGCAGGTCGTATGGTGCTGGCGATCACCGCGACCCAGCGGGAGGCGGAGGAGCTGGTCGAGTCTGTCGGCGACTTGCTCGATCCCGGGACGGTGGCGCTCTACCCCGCCTGGGAGACGCTGCCGCACGAGCGGCTGTCGCCGCGGTCGGATACGGTCGGCCGCCGGCTGGCGGTGCTGCGCCGGTTGCGGCACCCCGGCTCCGACATCGGGCCGGCCGGGCCGCTGTCGGTGGTGGTGGCGCCGGTGCGCTCGGTGCTGCAGCCGCAGGTGCGCGGACTGGCCGACGTGGAGCCGGTGCGGCTGGCGGTCGGGGACGAGGTGGATCTCGAGGACCTGGTCCGCCGGCTCGTCGCCGCGGCGTACCAACGTGTCGACCTGGTCGAGCGGCGCGGCGAGTTCGCGGTCCGCGGTGGGATCGTGGACGTCTTCCCGCCAACTGACGAGCACCCGCTGCGGGTCGAGTTCTTCGGCGACATGGTCGAGCAGGTGCGCAGCTTCGCGGTGGCCGACCAGCGCTCGCTGCAACCGGCAGTGGGGCTGTGGGCGCCGCCGTGCCGCGAGCTGCTGCTGACCGACGAGGTCCGGCGGCGGGCCGGCGAGCTGGCCGTCGTGCACCCGTCGCTCGCCGAGATGCTCAGCCGGCTGGCCGACGGCCAGGCCGTCGAGGGAATGGAGTCGCTGGCGCCCGTCCTGGTCGACGAGATGGAGATGCTGACCGACCTGCTGCCCCCGAACGGGCACGTGGTGGTGTGCGACCCCGAGCGGGTACGCACCCGGGCGCACGACCTGGTGGCGACCAGCCAGGAGTTCCTCCAGGCGTCGTGGGCGGTCGCGGCCGGCGGGGGGGAGGCGCCGGGCGACCTCGGTGCCAGCGCGTACCGCTCCCTGGCAGCGGTCCGCGAGGACGCGATCTCGCGGTCGCTGCCGTGGTGGACCACCTCGCCTTTCGGCCTCGACGCCGATGCCCCTGCGCTGGCCGCCGAGCCGCTGCGGACGGAGGCCGGCGAGGTGGTGTCGGCCGACGTAGACGTCGAGCGCGGCGCAGTCGTGACCAGGTCGGTCGATCTGGCCGCCGCGCCGACGTACCGCGGGAACACCGAACGCGCGGTGACCGACGTCCGCGGCTGGCTCGCCGAGGGCCGCCGGGTCGTCGTGGTCACGCCGGGCCACGGCCCGGCCGAGCGCACCGTCGAGCTGATGGCCGAGCACGATGTGGCGGCCAGGCTGGAGCAGTCACTGCCGGCCGACCCGGACGAGGGGCTCGTGCACGTGGTCTGCGGCTGTCTCGGGCACGGACTGGTGTCCGACCCGCTGCGGCTGGCCGTGCTCACCCTGGACGACCTGGTCGGGCAGCGCGCCGCTGCCCGCGAGGAGGGCCGGCTGCCGGCCCGCCGCAAGCGCCAGATCGACCCGCTCGAGCTGTCGGCCGGCGACTTCGTCGTGCACGAGCAGCACGGCGTCGGCCGCTACGTGCAGATGACCCGGCGCACCGTGCAGGGCGCCACCCGCGAGTACCTGCTGCTCGAGTACGCGCCGTCCAAGCGCGGCCAGCCCGGGGACCGGCTGTTCGTGCCGACCGACTCGCTGGACCAGGTGACCCGCTACGTCGGCGGCGAGCACCCGGCGCTGGACCGGATGGGCGGGGGTGACTGGACCCGGCGCAAGGGTCGAGCGCGACGCGCCGTCCGGCAGATCGCCGCCGAGCTGATCAAGCTGTACGCCGCCAGGCAGGCCACCAAGGGGCACGCGTTCGGGCCGGACACACCATGGCAGCGTGAGCTCGAGGAGGCCTTCGCCTACATCGAGACGCCGGACCAGGCGACCACCATCGATGAGGTCAAGGCCGACATGGAACGCACCGTGCCGATGGACCGGCTGGTGTGCGGCGACGTCGGGTACGGCAAGACCGAGATCGCGGTCCGCGCAGCGTTCAAGGCGGTGCAGGAGAACAAGCAGGTCGCGGTGCTGGTGCCGACGACGCTGCTCGTGCAGCAGCACACCGAGACGTTCGCCGAGCGGTTCGCGCAGTTCCCGGTGGTGTTGGAGGCGTTGAGCCGGTTCCAGACCGACGCTGCGGCCAAGCGGGTCCTGGAGGGGCTCGCGCAGGGCAAGGTGGACGTGGTGATCGGAACCCATCGGCTGCTGTCGCCGCAGGTGCGGTTCAAGGATCTCGGGCTGGTGGTCGTGGACGAGGAGCAGCGCTTCGGCGTCGAGCACAAGGAGGCGCTCAAGCACCTGCGCGCCGCGGTAGACGTGCTGTCGATGTCGGCCTCGCCGATCCCGCGCACCCTGGAGATGGCGATCACCGGCATCCGCGAGATGTCGACCATCACCACCCCGCCCGAGGAGCGGCACCCGGTGCTCACCTTCGTCGGCGGCTACGACGACGGCCAGGTGACCGCGGCGGTACGGCGCGAGCTGCTGCGCGACGGGCAGGTCTTCTACATCCACAACCGGGTGCAGTCGATGGAGCGGGCGGCGGAACGGTTGAAGCGGCTGGTGCCGGAGGCGCGAATCGCCACCGCCCACGGCCAGATGGGCGAGCACCGGCTCGAGCAACAGATGTTGGACTTCTGGGAGAAGCGGGTCGACGTGCTGGTGTGCACCACGATCGTCGAGTCCGGCCTGGACGTGTCCAACGCCAACACGCTGGTCGTCGAGCGGTCCGACCTGCTGGGCCTGTCCCAGCTGCATCAGCTGCGCGGCCGCGTCGGGCGCGGGCGCGAGCGGGCCTACGCGTACTTCCTCTACCCGCCGGAGAAGCCGCTCACCGAGACGGCCCACGACCGGCTGGCCACGATCGCGCAGCACTCCGAGCTGGGCGGCGGCATGCAGGTGGCCATGAAGGACCTGGAGATCCGCGGCGCCGGCAACCTGCTCGGCGGCGAGCAGTCCGGCCACATCGAGGGGGGCGGCTTCGACCTGTACCTGCGGATGGTCGCCGAGGCCGTCACGGACTACCGGCGCGGCCTGGACGGCGACACCCAGCC
>JALYQN010000220.1 GCA_030855835.1 Actinomycetota bacterium
AGCACAAGACGGTTGCGGTGTTTGCTAGTTCAGTGGCCTCAGGCCGGGACGACGGACTGGTTGCCGCGCAGGAGCCACTTCACTGCCGGGTAGCCGGTCAGGAGACCGACGATGACTCCGATCTGCATGAGGAACCAGAAGGTGCTCTCGGTCGCCGGCGGCATGGCGTCATTGAAGTGAAGCAGGAGCATCCAGCCAACCATGCCGATGTCGAACGCGGCGACGGTGATGAGGGCAGCGACGATGGCGGCACCGATGGAGAGGCCACGGGTGCCCCCGGTGGAGCTGCCGCTGGCGATCCGCCCGTAGATCGCCAGCATGAGGGTGGCGAGGATGGCGATGATGATGATCATGGGCCACATCGCCAGACCTGCGATGGTCCAGCCGACGGCGACGACGAGCGGGACGGCGATGAGGTGCGCGACTGCGGATGCGCCGCCGCCGGGAAGCACCGCAATCGCTGTCTCGTTGGTCTGCCTGGCGGTGCCGTCAACAGCGGTCGACGAGGCGTGGGTGCGCCCCCGGCTCAGGTAAACCGGGATGGCGAAGGGTCCGAGGTAGAGCGCTGACGTGATCCACACCAACTCGGTGGCGACGCGGTCGTGGCGGCGGCGACCCAGGTAGATGTCGGCCGCAATGAAGGCGACGCTGAGCAGTGAAAGCGCGATGTAGGTCCAGGCGACGGGGGTGAGCCAGTCGGGGACGGCGGAACTCATATCCATGGGGTTGTGATCCTTTGTGATGGGAGTGGGTTCGGTCCGGCCAGGCGCCTGGCTAGGCCGCAGCGATGATCGCGGGCGAACAGGCTTAGGCGAACCGCTTCAGATCTGCGGCTGCGCTCAAGACAGCGCTGGTCGGCGGCGCGGCTTGCGCACGCAAGCGATGGGAAGGCTCAGAGGAGGTCTCTGAGCAACCTGTCAGACCCTCAACACACACAAAGAGAATGGGGACAGCACAGTCCATGGTGTTCGTTTACGTCGCGGTCGGCGCGCGAGCGCCGATGGACGGTTGCGCGCGAGCGTCCCCATAAAGGTGTCGCGGCGAAAGGCCAGTAGCAGCGCCAGCAGGGTGCTCACGGCCAGACCGGCGGCGAAGCTGCACATGTCGCTCACCGCGGTGACACAGGCGTCGTCACACGTCGACGCCATAACCGGTCCGGCGTCAGCAACGATGTCACCGACCACTGGGCCGGCAGCGGTTGCCACAGCCGCCTTGCCCGTGCCGGCCACCACTGAGATATCCGACCCGCCGGCGATGCCCGTCATGCCGGTCATCGGAACGGTCGATGCCGCGAAGGCGAGGACCGCGCACATCAGGCTCAACGCAAGAGCGACCGCCACGCAAAGGGCGACTCGTACGGGCACGGACAGGAACACGAACGAAGGATAACCGAGCGCCTCTAACGCGCCCAAATCAGACCGCCGGTCGGGGGCCGAGCCGGACTCCGAGGGCCACACCGCAAATTGAGAGCCGTGTGCTCACCGTCTCTCCTCCCCTCGTCGGAGTATGACGGCACAGGCGCAACGCAAATCCCGGCTCAGCCAACCACGCTCAGCGTTTACACTCGCCCGCTCATGCCGCCTTGCGTGGACTGAGCCGACTGGATCGGGGACGGGCACAGGGGAATGACCGCGGTTGCCGATCGAGTTTCCGGACCTGCCGATGAGCGGACGTGCCTCTCGTCAGGCGGTTGGAGCGCGTCTGTTCGGAGCCAGTCCTGCCGCCAATGCGGCGAGCAGGGCCGCTCCTCCGAGGTAGTAGAGGGCCTCGATGCCGTAGAGGTCCGCGAGTGCACCCCGGCCGCGAGACAGATGAGCCTGCCGCCCTTGCCACAGCACAGACATGGACGAGAACACGCGTCCGCGGCCATGCTCGGGTATCTCGGCTTGAAGCATGGAGTTGAACGTCACGGCGCCGGTCAAGTCCCCATGGCAAGCGCACAGCAGGCGCACGGATTCTTCACACCGGGCCTGCAGGATCGGGGTTGTAGAGCAGATCACCCACAACCGCGCGGCTCGGTTCGCGCCAGGAGGACGATTCATATGGCATACAGGTCGATAGCGCAAGTGGCAGCAGGAATGGTGGCTGGAGCCGTTCTGGTCGGCGTGCCGACCTGGGCTGTGGCCAGCGAGCAGGACGACTCCCCGGGCTCGCCGTCCGACAGGAGCTCGATGATGGGCGAGTCCCACTCGCAGATGATGGACGCGATGTCGACGATGATGAAGGACCCGGAGATGCGCGAGCAGATGCGTTCGATGATGTCGGACGTGATCGGTGACAAAAAGTAACGCGCCCCGAGTCGGCGCGACGCGACCTCGGGCCAGACTTGCCGGCAGGACCCGGGCAGGCGCAGCCTTGACATTCGGATCACGGGTGACGAGACAGCCTTCGCCATGACGAAGGCAACGATCCTCGTCGTCGACGACGAGGACAAGATCCGCGGACTGGTGCGCTCCTACCTGGAGCGCGAGGGCTACCAGGTCATCGACACCGGAAGCGGGGACGACGCCGTCCGGATCGTGCCGCGGATCCAGCCCGATCTCGTCGTCCTGGACCTGGGACTGCCCGACCTGCCAGGCGAGGAGGTGATCAAGACCGTGCGCCGCGCCTCAGACGTGCCCGTCGTGATGTTGACGGCTCGGGCCAGCGAAGGAGACCGCATCACCGGCCTCAACCTGGGGGCCGACGACTACGTCACCAAGCCGTTCAGTCCACGCGAGCTCGTCGCTCGGGTCGAGGCAGTACTACGCCGCTCGCGTGGCTTGCGACCTGACCGGGCGACGACGTACGCCCAGGGACGGCTCGAGGTTGACTCGGAGCGCCGTGAAGTGTCGCTCGACGCCACGGCGGTCGAGCTGACGCGCACCGAGTTCGACCTGCTCGTTGCTCTCGCCTCGCGACCCGGCCGTGCCTGGTCACGCTTCGAGCTCGTGAGTCGGATCCACGACTATGACTACGACGGCTACGAGCGCACGGTGGACGCGCACGTAAAAAACCTGCGGCGCAAGCTTGGTGACAATCCCCGCCAGCCGGTGTTCGTCCTCACCGTCCCCGGCATCGGTTACAAGTTCGGACAGCCCGCGGATGGCTGAGAGCCTCGGGCGTCGGCTGACCTCGACGTTCGTCGTCATCGCCCTGGGGTCGGCGTTGTTGACCGCCGTCCTCATCAACGTCGCCTTTGGCGGCCGGTTCGACACCTATCTCGATCAGCAGCGATCTGCTCGTGAGAGTCAGCTCGCCAGGGCCTTCACTGCCGCCTATGAGCCGGGCCAGGGTTGGCAGACCGACCAGCTCGACCGGCTGGCCCCTCTGGTTGCGATGTCCGGGGCCGAGGTCCGGCTCATCGACACCTCCGGAGAGCCCGTCTGGGAGCTTCGGGACAGCCAGATGGGACCGGAGATGGCGCAGATGCACCGCGAGATGGTCTCGACCGGCCCCCCGAGTGCACCGGAGCGCGTCCCGTTGACGCTGAATGGACGCCCAGTCGGAGACCTCTATGTCGCCTTGCCGGAAGGCGCCGTCCCGGTGGCCGACCAGGAGTTCCGCAGGTCGGTCAACTGGCTGCTCGCGCTGGGCGGGCTGGCGGCCGGGACGATTGGCGTCGGTGCGGGAG
The DNA here is from genome assembly GCA_030855835.1 of Actinomycetota bacterium. Classification (GTDB taxonomy): domain Bacteria; phylum Actinomycetota; class Actinomycetes; order Propionibacteriales; family Nocardioidaceae; genus JACCVL01. The sequence continues at coordinate 3,614 of JALYQN010000220.1, forward strand.
CGATCGCGTCACGCCGTACGGTTCGCCCGATCACCGAGCTCACTAGCGCAGCGCGCGACCTCCAGGGCGGCGACCGCAGTCGCCGAGCGAAGGTGACGGGGAACGACGAGATCGCCCAGCTGGCCCGGGCTTTCAACGATCTCGTGGACTCCGTCGAGCGAGAGGACGCCGTACGCCGGGCCTTCGCCGCAGACGTAGCCCATGAACTGCGCACTCCCCTGGCGGTGTTGCGCAGCCAGCTCGAGGGGGTCCAGGACGGCGTCATCGAGCCTGGGCCGGGTCTTTTAGCCTCTCTGCACGACGAGACGTTGCGCTTGGGTCGGCTGACCGCCGACCTAGAGACCATGACCTCCGCGGACAGCGTTGAGTTCGACCTGCATCGAGAGCCGATCGACCTGGCCGACGTCGTGGTCAGGGCCGGCGCTGGTCTGAGTCACAGGTTCACGGAGAGGCGGCTGCGCTTGATCCTGCGGACCGAACCGGCTGCGGTCTTCGGTGACCCGGTCAGACTCCAGCAGGTCGTGACGAACCTGCTGACCAACGCACTGAAGTTCGTCCCTGCGGGAGGGTGCGTGATGGTGTCCACACGACGACTCCGCGATCAGGTCGAGCTCGACGTGCGCGACGACGGGCCCGGGATCGCCCCCCAGGACCTTGCTCACGTCTTCGAGCGCTTCTACCGCGGACACCAGGTGCGCACCGGAGGTTCCGGCATCGGGCTGGCCGTGGTCGCAGCCCTCGTTCACGCCCACGGAGGTGAGGTCACGGTCGTGAACCTCCCGGAGGGAGGAGCCTCCTTCCGGATCCGCCTGCCGGCAC
>JALYQN010000243.1 GCA_030855835.1 Actinomycetota bacterium
GGCTGGGGCAGCCGACGCGTCGGAAGATCCGTTCGGCAGGGCAGCCCGCGGCCCGCCTACCCGATGTTCCGACGGTTGGGTGGCTGGGGCAGCCGATGTGTCGGAAGATCCGTCCGGCGCCGCGGCCCGCCCGCCCGATGTTCCGACCGCTGGGTTCGGGGGCCGGGGTACGGAGGACACTCGGTGCGGTCCACGGTGTCACGGGATGTGCACGACCCGGAACGCCTCTGCCAGGCGCCCGTCGGCGAGACCGAACGCGCGGGCGGCCATCCCGAGTGACTCCCGCATCCGGTGATTCAGGATCTCCGGGTCGGGGTGCTGGCTCTCGTGCGCCCGGATCGCCTGCATCTTCAGGTCGAAGGTGTCGGTGACGTCGACCGGGTGGTCGGGCGCCGGGTGCGCGGACAGCCACAGCTCCGGCACCGTCCACGCCTCAAGCCCCAGCGCCCGCAGCTCTGGGAAGGCGTACGGGTTGCGCGCCGCCGTGTAGATCGCCTGCACCGTCGCCTCCCCCGCGGCCAGGTGGTCGGGATGGCTGCGCTGGAGCCGGTTCCAGTCGCGCTCGGGACTCGGCGCGACCACGCGCTGCGGACGTACGTTGCGGATCACCGCCACGATGTCGCGGATGAGATCGAGGCTGACCTGCAGCTCGCCGTCCACCCCGCCGAGGAACTGGACGTCCTGGACGCCCACGATCGCGGCCGCCGCTCGCTGCTCCGCGTGCCGGATGGCGGGGATGTCGGTACGGGCGACCCGGTCGTCGGAGCCGCCTGCCTGCCCGTCGGTGAGCACCAGGTAGCTGACCGTGGTGCCGGCGGCGGTCCACCGGGCGACCGTGCCGGCGGCACCGAAGTCCACGTCGTCGGGGTGGGCGGTGACGACCAGGGCGCGTTCGACGGTGTCGGCGGGCTCAACGGGCTCAGGTCCTTGTCCGGGCACTCGCCGCACGCTATCCGGCCCCCCTAGGCGTCGGTCGGCGGCCGTAGGCTGATGGGGAGATGAGCGCGTCCCCTCCGGTCCCCGCCGTGCCGGCCGTCGAGCCCCCAGCGGGGGTGTCCCGGCGGGAGGCCAGGGCGGAGCGGTTGCTCGACGACCTCAACGCCTCCCAGCGGGCCGCGGTCACCCACGAGGGCAGCCCGTTGCTGGTGGTCGCGGGTGCGGGCTCCGGCAAGACCCGGGTGCTGACCCGCCGGGTCGCCTGGACGATCACCAAGCGCGGCGCGCACCCCGGCTCGGTGTTGGCCATCACGTTCACCAACAAGGCGGCCGGGGAGATGCGGGAGCGGGTGGCAGCACTGGTCGGTGGGCGGGCTCGCTTGATGACGGTGTCTACGTTCCACTCCGCGTGTGTGCGCATCCTGCGCCGGGAGGCCGGCCGGCTCGGGTTCTCGTCGTCATTCTCGATCTACGACCAAGCAGACTCCCGCCGGCTGATGACGCTGGTGTGCCGCGATCTCGAGCTCGACCCCAAAGGGTTCGCGCCACGCGCGGTGCTGGGCTGGGTGTCCAAGCACAAGAACGAGCTGGTCGACGCAGAGCAGGCGGCCCGGCAGGCAGGCAACGACACCGAGCGGGGCAACGCGGCGGCCTACCAGCGCTACCAGGCTCGGTTGGTGGCTGCCAACGCGCTCGACTTCGACGACCTGATCATGACCACGGTCAAGCTGTTCCAGGACTTCCCCGACGTCCGCGAGGCATACCGGCGGCGCTTCAGGCATGTGTTGGTGGACGAGTACCAAGACACCAACCACGCCCAGTACGTGCTGGTCCGCGAGCTGTGTGCGCCCGAGCCGGCGAGCGCCCAGAACGGCGGCGGGGAACGGATCGGACCGGCCGAGCTGATGGTCGTCGGCGACTCCGACCAGTCGATCTACGCGTTCCGTGGTGCCAACATCCGCAACATCCTCGAGTTCGAGCACGACTTCCCCGCCGCCGAGACGGTGGTGCTGGAGCAGAACTACCGCTCGACACAGTCCATCCTGTCCGCTGCGAACGCGGTGATCGCCCACAACAGCGGGCGGGCCTCCAAACGGCTGTGGACCGACGCCGGTCAGGGCGAGGTGCTGGTCGGTTACGTCGCCGACGACCAGCACGCGGAGGCGCAGTTCGTCGCCGAGGAGATCGACCGGCTCACCGACGAGGGGCTGGCTCGTCCCGGCGCGGTGGCTGTCTTCTACCGCACCAACGCCCAGAGCCGAGTCTTCGAGGAGGTGTTCATCCGGGTCGGCCTGCCTTACAAGGTGGTCGGCGGGGTGCGTTTCTACGAGCGGCGCGAGGTCAAGGACGCGCTGGCGTACCTGCGGGTGCTCGTGAACCCCCGCGACGCGGTGTCGCTGCGGCGGATCCTCAACGTCCCGAAGCGGGGAATCGGTCAGCGGGCCGAGGCGTGCGTCGCGGCCCTCGCCGAGCAGGAGCGGATCGACTACCTCGCGGCGCTGCGGCGCTGCGACGAGGCGCCCGGGATCGTCACCCGCTCCGTGTCGGCCATCCGGGCGTTCCTGCAGATCATCGACGACCTCCGGGCGCTGGTCGATGTCGGTGAACCGGCCGACGTGGTGCTGCAGGCCTGCCTGTCCCGCAGCGGCTACCTCGCCGAGCTCGAGGGCTCCGAGGACCCGCAGGACGAGACCAGGGTCGAGAACCTCGCCGAGCTCGTCGCCGTCGCCCGCGAGTTCGTCGGCGACGCCGGCGACGAGGCCCCCGAGCCGGATGCGCCCGACCCGCGCTCGCTGGACGCGTTCCTCGAACGGGTCGCGTTGGTGGCCGACTCCGACCAGATCCCTGACGACGACGAGGGAGGCGAT
>JALYQN010000246.1 GCA_030855835.1 Actinomycetota bacterium
CAACCAGCTGCCGCGGATCGCGTGACCACGTGTCCGCCGATCGAGCAGAGGGTGCCAGGGGCCGAGGTCGCGGCGCGGCTTGGCGTTGCCGGGCTGGAGCCGGACGGCTGGGGGTGTCGGCTCGAGCACATATCCGATCAGTCGGTGGTCAGGACTAGCGAGCGCGGATGCGAGCCTGCGCTGCGTCGTGAAACACTGACCGACCGACCGACTGACCAACCGACCACGGCACCAGTGCTGGCGAACCGACCGAGGAGGACCCGTGGCCCAAGGAGCCGACTCGCCGCAGGGCGCGCAGACGCCGGACGCGATCGTCGGCGAGATCGAGGTGACGCGCGAGCAGCTCGCGCTGACGATCGACCTGCTCGTCGACCGCACCAGCCCCAAGAACGTCGCCTGGCGCACGCTCGCCGACGTCAAGGCGCGGTTCGTCCAGCCCGACGGGTCGCCGCGCGTCGACGCCCTCGCGAAGGTGGGGGGTGCGGCGCTCGGTGTGGTGGTGGTGGTCGTGCTGCTGCGCCGGGTCGTCGGCGGCAGCTGACCTACCGGGACGGCCGTGACCGGCCCGCCCAGGTGCACTGCCGGTGACAGGAGCGCAGGCCGCTGATGTCGCTTCCCGAGCTGCCCGACGCCACCTGGACCCCGCGCCGGGAGTGGCGTCGCCGCAGCCAACGTCTGCGCGCCAGCAGCCTGGTCGTCGCCCAGATGTGCGTGGCGGTGTCGCTGGCCTGGCTGGTGGCGACCGAGGCGCTGGGGCACCCCCAACCCTTCTTCGCCCCGATTGCGGCCGTGATTTGCGTGACCTCGGCGACCGGGCGGCGCCGCTGGGTGGTGGTCGAGCTGGTCGTCGGCGTGGCCGTCGGCATCGGCGTCGGCGAGCTGCTGCTTGCCGTCATCGGCCGCGGCGTCTGGCAGCTCGCCTTGGTCGTCGCGATCGCGTCGGCTGTCGCTCTGCTGCTCGACGTCGGTCGACTCGCGGTCATCCAGGCGTCCACCTCGGCGATCCTGCTGGTCGCGGTCCGTCCCGTCACCGGGTCGGTGGAGACGGTGGCGCTCGAAAGGTTCGTCGATGCTCTGGTGGGCGGTGCCGTCGGGCTGGCTGTCACCGCACTGCTGGCCTACGACCCCGCTCGTACGTTGCGTCGCGACGTCGACGCGGTGCTGTCCGAGCTGGCCGATCTGCTCGCCTCCACCGCGAAGGCGCTGCGGTGGGGCGATCCGGGGGTAGCGTGGACGGCGCTGCAGCGCGGCCGGTCGCTCGAGACACCGCTGCGGGAGCTGACCGACACGGCCGCCTCCTCGCGCGAGCTGTCCCGGATCTCGCCGTACCGGTGGCGCCAGCGCGAGCCCATCGCCCGCTACGCACACTCGCTGCGTTACGTCGACCACGCGGTCCGCGACGCGCGGGTGCTCGCCCGCCGGGTACACACGATGCTGCGGCGTGGCGCTCGTGACGGTGTCGTCGCTGCGCCGGCGCTGGACCGGTTGGCTGGCGCGGTGCGGCTGTTCGCCGACGACCTGGCCGAGCGGCAGCACGTCGACGATGTTCGCGAGGCGCTCGTCGAGGTGGCCCGCAGCGCGACCGACGCGCTGCCGGTCGAGCGGAGCCTCGGCCTGAGCGTGGTGGTCGCCCAGACCCGGGCGCTGGCCGCCGATCTCATCTACGCCACCGGGACGACCGTGGACGAGCTCGACCGGTTGCTGGAACCGAGACGGGGGGAGAGCGGATCAGATCCAGGCGGGTGACAGACTCGTCGCCAGGGCTGAACGTTCGCGCCCGTCTTGATCCGGGGAGGTCGGACCGATGGACATGATGGACACGATGCCGGAGGTCCTCATCGCGGCGGTCGTTGTGCTGCTCGTGCTGGGGGTCGCCCTGTACCTCTTCGTTCGGGTCGCTGGAGGGCGTCAGGTCGAGCGTGAGGGCAAGCGGGGACGGGTGCCCCGCCGCCGACAACCGCACGACGATGAGCCCGAGCGGCACCGCTGAGGGCGCAGCAACCCGACCGATGTGACCCGACCGACCCCGTTATCGTCCCAGCAGCTGGTCGCCCGGGCCGGATACGTGCTGCGGTCCAACAGCGCCGGCACCATGACCCGGGCGGCGCCGGACCTCTACCCGCACCAGTGGAGCTGGGACGCCGCCTTCATCGCAGTGGGTCTCGCCCATGTCGACGTGCCACGTGCCTGCGCCGAGCTGGACACACTGTTCGCCGGCCAGTGGCGCACCGGCATGGTCCCGCACATCGTCTTCGATGACCGCAAGACCGGCTACTTTCCCGGCCCGGACCGCTGGGCCACCGCCGAGCTCAACCCCGACGCCCCCGTCGCCCCCCGCACCAGCGGGCTGTGCCAGCCACCGGTGCACGCGCTCGCCGTCGAGCGGATCGAGCAGGTTGCGGCCGACCGCGGGGGCGCCGCGGTCGCCACGGTGTCGCGATGGCTGCCGCGGGTGTACGACCGCCTGTTGGCCTGGCACCGCTACCTCGCGCACCGGCGCGACCCCACCGCCAGCGGGCTGCTCAGGATCTACCACGGGTGGGAGAGCGGCATGGACAACTCGCCACGCTGGGACGACGTGTACGGACGGATCCGGGTCGGCCCGGACCTGCCTGCCTACCAGCGCCGTGACATCACGGTGGTGTCCGACGCCAGCCAGCGCCCCACCGACGCGGAGTACGACAGGTACCTGTGGATCGTCGAGCAGCTCAAGCGCGCCGGCTATGACGATTCGCGGGTCCAGGAGACTGGTGCCTTCCTGGCCACCGATGTCTTCGCCTCGGCGGTGTTCGCCGCCGCCAACCGCGCCCTCGAGAGACTCGCCGAGCGGCTCGGGAAAGCCCACGGTCCGGAGCTGCAGCAGTACGCCAACCGGTTCCGCCGCGGTGTCGTGGCCAGTGTCGACCCGCTTGCGGGGCTGGCCCTCGACACGGACCTGCGCAGCGGTGACCGGCTGGACGTCCGGACCCTTGCCGGCTTCGCTCCGCTGGTGTGCGGGGGCCTAGGCCCGGCGCAGCAACGGCGAATGGTCGAGCTGCTGGAGTCGTCAGACTGGACCGGCAACGAGCAGCTGCGGTGGCCGGTGCTGCCCAGCACCAGCCCGACCTCGCCCGACTTCCGGTCGCGCGCGTACTGGCGCGGTCCGAGCTGGCCGGTGATGAACTGGTTCTTCGTCTGGGCACTCGCCGCTCGCGGGGAGCGGGGCGCCGCGGCAAGGCTGCGCCGCGCGGCTCTGGACCAGCTGGCCGACGGCTCGCTGGCCGAGTACTACGAGCCCGTCACCGGCGAGGGGCTCGGCAGCGTGGACCAGTCCTGGACGGCGGCCGCGGTCCTGGACCTGGTCGGGTAGCACCTGTCCGGCGGCGAGCGTGTCCAGCTGTTGACTGGTCAAGGCACCGGCGCGGGCGGCGCGGTCTCTGGACAGCAGTAGCCCGAAGGTGAAGGCTGCGCTCATCTTGCTGCTGGGGCGACGAGGAGTTGACCATGTCCAAAGCCGGACGTCGGAATGCAGCGGCCGTCGCGACCCTGATGATGCTCGGGATGGTGCCGGCGTGCGGTGGGGACGACTCCAGCGGCGGCTCGAGCGCCATCACTGTCTGGACAACCGACACTCTGCCCGACCGGGTTCGCAAGACCGAGGCCATCATCGAGGCGTTCACCAGCAAGACCGGTATCGAAGTGAAGCTGGTCGGGGTTGCCGAGGACCAGTTCACCCAGACCCTGACCCAAGCGGCCGCATCCGGCGAGCTGCCCGACGTGATCGGGTCCATATCGCTCGCCTCGGTTCGAACGCTCGCTGCCAACGATCTGCTGGACACCGAGGCGGCCGCAGCAGTCGTCGAGTCGCTCGGCGAAGACACCTTCTCGGAGACTGCGC
>JALYQN010000265.1 GCA_030855835.1 Actinomycetota bacterium
CAACCAGAGTGTTGTGTGACTGGCGGTGCCACGGTGATCGGGCTACGCGCGATTGCCGCCGCGGTGTCAGACACGCTGGCGTGCCCCCTCGGGGTCGAAGTGCGCCTGGTGCTCGGTGACCTCAGCTGCGATGTCCGTTCCGTCGGGTAGCCGCACTCTCAGCCGCGTGCCCGGACGGGCGAGCCGCGGGTCCACCTGGGCCAGACAGATTGCCCGGCCGAGCGTGGGGGACATCCGACTGGAGGTGATCCGACCGGCGATCTGGCCGCCGAGCAGGATCTGGCTGGCCTCGGGTGGTACCACCTCGGCGTCCACCGGCTGCAGACCGACGAGCCGGGGGTGATTCGCGCGCTCGCGCTGCCACTTGAGCTCGGTCTTGCCGGCGAAGTCGACCTTGTCCAGCTTGACCGCCCAGTCCAGTCCGGCGGTGTAGGCCTGGGTGAGCCCGTCGGTGTCCTGCCCGACGATGAAGTGGCCCTTCTCCAGCCGGAGGACGCGTTGCGCCTCCACGCCGAAGGCGGTGGCGCCGAGATCGGCGCCATCGGTGAGCAGCCGTTCCCAGACATGCAGGCCGTGGCCGGCAGGGACGTGGAGCTCGTAGCTGAGCTCTCCGGTGAACCCGATCCGCCAGAGCACGCAGCCCGCCACCCCGAGCACGGTCCCGGTTCGCACGTGCAGGTAGGGGAACGCCTCGGGATCCAGGTCGATGTCGGTGCCGAGCCTGCCGATGAGCTCCCGGGATCTCGGCCCCGCGACGTTGATGCTCGCGTACGCCGTCGTTACCGGGGTGACGTGTACCTGCCAGTCGGGGTGCTCGGTCTGCAGCCAGTTCTCCACCCACTCCCACACGGTCGCCGCCCCGGAGGACGTGGTGCTCATCAGGTAGTGCTCAGCACCGAGCCGGCCGGTGACCCCGTCGTCCAGGACAACACCGTCCTCGGCGCACATCACGCCGTAGCGCACCCGCCCCACTTCGAGCTTGGACCACTTGTTGACGTACAGGAGGTTCAGCAGCTTCGGGACGTCCGGACCGCGCAGGTCCAGCTTGCCGATCGGGGTGACATCGATGATCCCGACGCCGCTGCGCACCGCGCGGACCTCGGCGTCCGGATCACCGTAGTGCTCGGGTCGGATCCATTGCCCGGCGACAAGCGGCACTGCGCGGTGCGCGTCGTGCCAGGGCTGCATGGGGGAGTACCGGACCGGTTCGAAGCTCCGCCCGGCCAAAGCACCGAGGGTCACCGGTGCGTACGGCGGTCGCCAGGTCGTGCTACCCGTCGCGGCGACCGTGCGGCCACTGGCCTCGGCGACGATCGCGACGGTGTTGACCGTCTCCAGCTTGCCCTGCGCCGCCCCCATCGTGGCGGTGGTGTAGCGCTTTGCCAGCTCGACGGAGTCGTATCCCTCGTTGACCGCGGCATGCAGATCCTTGGAGGACACGTCCTCGGAGAAGTCGACCATCCCGTGGGTGTGGGCACGGAACAGCTGCGGGTGCTCGGGCACCGCCAGCGCCGGGAGCAGCGCAGTTTGCGCCCCACTTGCACCGGCACGTCGCGCTGCCTCCTGGCCCACGGCATCGCCGTGGGCGACCAGCTGGTCTGACCTCCCGTCGCCGGTGATCCCTCCTGCGGCAAGCACGCCAGGGGGTAGGCGGGACTGATCGGGTAGGAACCGCGCCGCCCCCGGCACGTAGGCGGCGTCGTTGCCGGACATGTTCAACAGCGAGGTCGGTGCGGTCCAGCCGGTTGCGGTGACCAGCAGGTCGCAGTCGACCCGGCTCCCGCTGGCGAACTCCACTGCCCGCAGGTTCGTGCGCCCTTGGGCTCGGATCAGGCGACCGCCGCGCCGGGCGTCCTCGACCCGAACCACGTCCACACCTACCCGCTCGAGGTCGGCGACGGTGGCGTCGCCCTCGGTGTTGGCGGTGAACACCACTGCACGCTGGCCAGGCTTGACGGCATAGAGGTTGATCAGCCGTCGGGCAGCGGTGGCGAGCATCACCCCCGGGATGTCGTTGCCTTCGAAGACGTACGGGCGCTCGACCAGACCGGGCGCCACCACGAGGGTCTTGGCCCGCGCCTTGATCAGCCGTTCCGTCACGTTCGGCAGGTTGCGCTGAATGACTCCGACCCAGTTGTCGTCGTAGCGACCGATGACCACCGAGTCGGTCAGCACCTCGATCCCGGGCGTGTTGGCGACCAGCCCGGTCAGCTCCGCCAGCAACGCAAGGTCGGCCTTGTCACCCCACCGCAGATGGCCGCCAAGATGGTGCTCCTCCTCCACCAGCATCACCTCGGCCCCGGCGCGTGCCGCGGCTACGGCGGCTGCCATCCCGGCCGGACCGGCCCCCGCGACCAGCACGGCCGGGTGCGCAAAGCGCTTGTCGTAGTAGCCGCGCGGGGTGTCGGGGAAGACCTCACCGGCGTGCACGAAGCGCCGCAACACCTTCTCGTACGCCGGCCAGAGGCGCTCGGGCTTGATGAACGTCTTGTAGTAGAAACCGGCCGACAGGAAGCGCCCGGCCAGCCCGTTGACAGCCTTCACGTCGAAGCGCAGCGAGGGCCAGGTGTTCTGCGACCGTACGTCCATCCCGGCCTCGACCAGTCGGTGAGCGCCGCGGACGTTGGGCTCGTCACCCACCTGCACGGTGCAGCCGGGGTCGAGATAGCTCGCGGTCAGCACACCACGGGGGCGGTGGTACTTGTAGCTGCGGGAGAACACCCGCTCCCCCGCGGCGGCGAGCGCGGAGATGATCGTGTCGCCCGGGTGAGCCGGATACTGGCTGCCGTTCCAGCCGAAGCTGATCGTATGGTCCCGGTCGATGACCTCGCCGGGCTGCGGCGCCAGCCGCATCCGGCCCGTGTCGCCGGTGGAGGTGTGCAGGCTCATTGGCCCGCCCCGACGGTGCGGATCTCGTGCGAGGTCGTATGGCGCTCCACCGAGAAGTATCGCCGACACCCCGCGCCGTGATACCAGCTCTCGCGGGTCCAGCCGGCGGGGTTGGAGTGGACGTAGAGATAGCGGCGCCACTGCTCGGGGGTGGCCGTGTCGGGGTCGGGGCGGACCCTCGTCTCGCCGGCAAATCGAAACTCGGAGACGTTGCGGGGTCCGCACCAGGGGCACGGCACGATCATCATGTGCGGGTTTCCTTTCGTGGCTGCGTCGGCGAGCTCGCCCTTGCGATCGCTAGTGACCGACGGCGGCTGCGCCCTTCTCACCGACCAGCTCCCCGGCGGCGAAACGGTCGAGGCCGAATGCGGAGATGATCTCCGGGGTCCGGCAGGTGGCGATGCACTCGGCCATCGCCTCGCCGGACACCGGCCCCGACTTGAAGCCGTAGGTACCCCATCCGACGTCCACCTGAAAGCCTTCCACCGGCGTGCGCCCCATGATCGGGGAGAAGTCGGGCGTCATGTCGCACAGCCCGGCCCACTGTCGCAGCACCCGCATCTTGGACAGCGCCGGCATCAGCTCCAGGACGTGACCCGCCAGTTCCTCGACGAAGTCCAGCGTGCCACGGGTGGAGTACGAGGCGAACGGATCCACGCTGCCGCCGAAGACGAGCTCACCCCGGTCGGTCTGGCTCACGTAGACGTGCAGCGAGCCGGACACGACCACGGTGTCGAGGAACGGACGCACCGGCTCGGTGACCGCCGCCTGCAGCGGGAAGGTCTGGACCGGCATGGCCACCCCGGCCATCTGTGAGATCAGGGTCGACCAGCCAGCAGTGCAGTTCAGCACTACCGGCGCCGAGATCGTCCCCCGGCTGGTCCGGACCCCCGTGACCCGGCCACCGCTGACGTCGATACCGGTGACCTCGGTGTCCTGGTGGATGTGCACGCCCAGCGCGTCGGCGGCCCTGGCGTACCCCCACACCACCGCGTCGTGTCGGATGATCCCGCCCGGCGGGTGGTACAGCGCGCCCAGGATCGGGTACCGGGTGTTGGTGGACGTGTCCATGTAGGGCACCAGTCGCTTGACCTCGTCGGGGTCGATCACCTCCGAGTCGACGCCCTGCAGCTTGTTCACCTCGGCCCGCCAGTGCATGGTCCGCAGCGAGCTGTCGTTGTGCGCCAGGGTCAGGTGCCCGCGCTGGGAGAACATCACGTTGAAGTTCAGGTCCGCGGCCAGGTGCTCGTACAGCTTGACCGAGCGGTCGTAGAACCTGATGCCCTCGGGCGTGAGGTAGTTCGAGCGCAGGATCGCCGTGTTGCGGCCCGACCCGCCCGAACCGATGTAGCTCTTGTCCAGAACGGCGACGTTGCGGATGCCGTGGTTGGACGCGAGGTAGTACGCGGCGGCGAGCCCGTGCACCCCCCCGCCGACTATCACCACGTCGTAGTGCTTCCGCATCGGCTGGGCGCGCCACGTTACCGGCCAGTCCTCCTGCGTCAGTCCGTGCCGCAGCAGTCTCAAGGCGGAGTAGCGGGGGCTCCGAGACCGCGAACCTGGGTGGTGTCCGCTCCGTACCGGCGCGGCCGCCCCGTCCCCACTTCCGTTGGAACCTGCGTTCACGCCCGGCATCCCAGTCCCACCGTGTCGCTTCGAGGAAAATGTAGGCAGGCCATGAAACAATGTCTACTGCAAGTGGACCTCCTCGCAACAGGGCGGGGGCGTCAGCTTCGCGGTGCCACGGCCTTCACGGCGACGAACTGGATCGGCAGCACGACGAGTTCGCCGGGGCCGTGCATGACCTCGCCGACGAACTGGAGGGCGTCGCCAGGCTCGAGCAGCAGCCGCGCAGCGCCGTAGCAATACACCATCTTCCCGGCGATCATGAAGATCAGCTCGGTCCCGGCGTGCTGGTAGAGCGGAAACACCTCGGAGCGCTCGGTGAGGGTGACAAGCATCGGCTCCAGGCTGTCGTGCGGGGCGCGCATGTTGCCCAGCAGCTGGTAGCGATGGCCCGGGCCAGACCCCTTGTGCTGGATGTCCAGGCCGGTGCCTGCCTTCACGTGCAGCATGTCCTGCTCCTCGGACAGACCGCGGAAGAAGGCTGTGACCGGCACTGACAGGGCTTCGGACAACCGTGCGAGCGTGCTGAGACTGGGTGCGGACTGGGCGTTCTCGATCTTTGAGAGCATCCCCTTGGACAACCCGCTCTGTGCGGCCAGATGGCCCACGGTCCAGTTGCGGCGCAGCCGGAACTCGCGCACCCGCTGGGCGATGACATCCCCAAGCTCGGTCTCGAGGTCGCCCACGACGTCTGCCGTCGCCCGGGCGGTCCGCATTGCTCCGCCTACCGGATCGAGCGACATCTGACACCCGCGTCCCGCCGGCTGCCATTCGCGCGGGCCTGCCGGCTCGGCCCGGTCGCCGCCGCGGCTGCGGCATCTGCGGTGCCGCAGGGCGGCACCGCAGCCTTACGGTACCCCGGCCACGGCGCCCGCAGGTGGATTGATAGTCCCCAGCCTGTTGTCACCTGGGCGTGGACGGAGTTTACTCACCGTGGATGGCCGACCATGGGCCTGGGGGCGCGACGCAAGGAGGCCACCATGCCGTCTGACCTCGAGAGCTTTCTCGACCAGGACGGTCGCGACGACGCGATCAGCCAGGTCCGTCGCCAGATCGACGAGAGCGGTGTCACGTACCTGTACTACCAGTTCGTGTCGGTCACCGGGCGCATCGTGGGAAAGGGCGCGCCTTCCGTGCACTGGGAGACGTTTGCCCGCAAGGGCTTCCAGCTGGTCTACGGGTCGACGGCGAACCTTTTCACCGACCGGCACGGGGACTACATCGGCTACGGCCCCGAGGCCAGGGAGCTGGTCGGGCTGCCGGACGTAGACACCTTCTGCGTGCTGCCCTGGGATCCGCGGACCGCGCGGGTGTTCTGCACTCTGTTCCGCGGCGTCGAGGAGGAGGTGGACGGCGGCGCGTTCCTCACGTCGGACTGCAGGGGAAACCTGGGCCGGATCCACAAGGACTTCGAGCAGCGGACCGGGTACCAGCTGAAGGTGGGCACCGAGCCGGAGATGATGTGGTTGAAGCTCAACCCGGACGGCACGCCGTCCGTGGAAGGCATGACCAAGCCCTACTGCTACCACATCGACCAGTTCGCCGAGCTGCAGCCTCTCATCCACCGCGTCATCGACTACAGCACCGCGATGGGCCTGGACATGATCCAGGGTGACCACGAGGACGCGCCGGGGCAGCTGGAGCTCAACTGGCAGTTCGACCGCGCCGAGGCCACGGCTGACCGGTTGACCACCTACCGCCAGATCTGCCGCCAGGTCGGCCGGGAGATGGGCGCCTTCCCCTGCTTCATGCCCAAGCCGTTCATGGGCGTGTCGGCCAACGGCTGCCACCACAACGTGTCGCTCTGGGAGGGCGAGACCAACATCTTCCTCCCCGACGGTGACAACCCGCGGATGCCCAGCAAGGTGGGTCTGGCCGCCCTTGGCGGCGTGCTGGAGCACCTGGACGCGCTGACCTGCATCACCTCACCGACTGTGAACTCCTACCGGCGGCTGTGGGACACCGGCTTCTGGGCACCGTTGTACGCCGACTGGGGATTCCAGAACCGCACCACCGCGCTGCGGGTGAGCGCACCGGACCGCTTCGAGTACCGCGCGGTCGACTCGGCGGTGAACCCCTACCTGTCGCTGGCCGGCCTGCTCAAGACGATGGCCGACGGGCTCGAACGCAACCTCGACCCGGGGCCGCCCGAGGACCGCAACATCTACCAGGCGATGGCCGAGGGCAAGGACGTCCGCAAGATTCCGATGAACCTCGGTCAGGCGCTCGAGGCACTGCGTAACGACGAGGTCGTGCGCAGCGCACTGCCCGGCGAGATGTACACCGTGTTCGAGCACTACAAGCGCGACGAGTGGGAGCGCTTCAGCGCGGCCGTCACCGACTGGGACGTCACCGAATACCTCGACATCCTGCCCTGACCGACTAGGTTCGAAGGAGCAATCCGCATGTGCGGGATCGCTGGCATCATCCACCTGAACGGCCCCGGTGACGTCGGCCGCGAGATGACTCGGATGCTGCAGTCGATGAAGCACCGAGGACCGGACTCGGCCGGGTTCGCAGTCTATGGCGAGCCGAGCGACGTGCTGGTCATGCGCTTCACACTGGCCGACCCGAACGACTCGGAGGACTTCGACTTCCGCAGCAAGCTGGAGCGCAGCCGCAAGCAGGTCGAGTCCAGACTCTCCGACCTCGGCGCAGTCCTCGAGGCGACCGAGCAGGGTGAAGCCACCTACTCCTACCGGGCAACGTTCCGCTACGACGGAGACCTCAAGCCGCTCACCGACTACGTGGAGAACGTGCCCGGGTGCGAGGTGCTGTCGCTCGGGCACTCACTGGAGATCATCAAGGACCTAGGGACCGCACAGTCGGTGTCCGACCGGTACAAGCTGGACGCTTTCCACGGCACCCATGCCATTGGCCACGTACGGATGGCGACCGAGTCCGAGGTCGACATCTCCGGGGCGCACCCGTACTGGGCGTACCCGTTCTCCGACGTGGCCGTGGTGCACAACGGCCAGCTCACCAACTACCACAGCTGGCGCCGACGGCTGGAGCGCTCGGGTCACCGGTTCCAGTCAGAGTGCGACTCGGAGATCATCGCCGTCTACCTCGCCGAGCGCATGGCAGACGGGCTCGGACTCGAGACGGCGATGAAGCAGAGCCTCGACGACTTCGACGGGGTGTTCACCTACCTTGCGGTCACCGCGACCAGCCTGGGCATGGCCAAGGACGAGATGGCCGCCAAGCCGTTGGTCCTCTACACCTCCGACGACCTCGTCGCGCTCGCGTCGGAGGAGACCGCGATCCGGGCCGTCCTCAACCACGAGATCGACACCTACGACCCCTACGAGCGGGAGGTGATGGTGTGGACTCGGTGAAAGCGAGCCGCAACGACATCCGCGGCCTTGCTGAACCCGACGCGGAAGCGCCGAAGATCGCGGAGGTCGACGGGGACACCGCAACCTTCGATGCCGCACAGCTGAGCCCGCGACAGATCAACCTCGAGCTCCGGCGTCTGGTCTACGACGAGGGCGTCACCGAGGTGACCATCGAGAACCCCGGCGCGCAGCACTCCATCGCGGTCGGGATCCTCACCCGTTGCCGGATCCGGATCAATGGCAGTCTCGGCTACTTCGGTTGCGGACTCGCCGATGGCCCGGAGATCCGTATCACTGGCCGGGTGGGCTGGTCGGTCGCGGAGAACATGATGTCCGGTGTGGTCGTGATCGACAAGAACGCCGGCTCGCTCGCCGGGGCAGCGCTGCGGGGAGGCGACCTGGTGGTCCGCGGTCACGTCGGTGCCCGCACCGGCATCGACATGAAGGGCGGCACGATCATCGTCGGCGGCCGCGCCGGATCGATGACCGGCTTCATGATGCAGCGCGGCCGTCAGATCCTGTGCGGCGACGTCGGTGACGGCATGGGCGACTCGATGTACGACGGCACCCTGTACGTCGGCGGTCGGATCGCCTCGCTCGGCGTCGACTGCGTCGAGGCCGAGATGACCTCCGACGATGAGGATCTCATCGACCGCAAGCTCGGTATCTACCGGATTGACCGACCGGCTGCTTTCCGCAAGTTCGTATGCGGTCGCAAGCTCTGGAACTACGACAACCTGGAGCCGAGCGAGCGCAAGCTCGTGTTGTAGAGCATGCCTGCCCATCGTCAGATCTGTAGCCCGAAGCCGAACGCCCACAGCCCTGGAGCCCTCTCATGACCCTCCCGAACCCCTCGCCGAACCCGAGCGTGTTGGGGCAGAGCCGCGTCTTCACGCCGCAGGTCATCAACGACATCCACACCAAGGCCGAGCTCGGCCGCTACCGCATGCGCGGTTTCTCGATGTTCAAGCCCATCCCGCACTGGGACGAGCTGATGTTCCTGCCCGGGACGTTGACCCGGTTCGTCATCGAGGGCTACCGGGAGAAGTGCGAGACAAAGACGGTGCTGGGCGCCCGGTTCGCGAAGAAGCCGATCGAGCTCGACATCCCCGTCTACATCACCGGGATGAGCTTCGGCGCCCTGTCCCTGGAAGCCAAGATGGCACTGGCCAAGGGCGCTTCGATGGCGGGGACGGCCACCTGCTCCGGAGAAGGCGGGATGATCCCGCCGGAACGGGACCTGTCCACCAAGTGGATCTACCAGGTGATCCAGAGCCGCTACGGGTTCAACCCGCACCACCTGATGCTTGCTGACGCCGTTGAGTTCTTCATCGGGCAGGGCTGCAAGGTGGGACTCGGCGGACACCTGATGGGTCAGAAGGTCACCGAGCAGGTGGCAGAGATGCGCTCCCTACCGGCTGGTATCGACCAGCGCAGCCCGGCGCGGCACCCGGACTGGCTCGGGCCGGACGACTTGTCGTTGAAGGTCCAGGAGATCCGGGAAGCGACCGACTACCAGGTGCCCATCCAGCTCAAGCTGGGCGCAGCGCGGGTCTATGACGACGTCCGCATGGCGGCCAAGTGTGGACCCGACATCATCTACCTGGACGGTGCCGAGGGCGGCACCGGCGCCGGTCCGCACGTAGCGACCGAAGAGACCGGGATCCCGCTGATGGCGGCGATCCCGGAGGCTCGTCGGGCGCTGGAGAATGTCGACATGGTCGACGAGATCGACCTCGTGGTCGCTGGCGGCATTCGCAACGGCGGCGACATCGCCAAGTGCCTCGCGCTGGGTGCGAAGGCGGTCGCGATCGGGCACTCCTCGCTGATGGCGTTGAACTGCAACAAGGAGCTCCCCGGGATCACCGACTACGAGGGCACCGTCGGGGTGCCGGCCGGCCAGTGCTACCACTGCCATACCGGCCGGTGCCCGGTCGGGATCACCACCCAGGACCCCGAGCTTCGGCAGCGGCTGGAGGTCGACTCCGCCGCCGAACGGGTCTACAACTTCCTGCACACCCTCACCCTCGAAGTGCAGATGCTCGCCAGGGCGTGCGGCAAGACCGACGTGCACAGCCTCGAGCCCGAGGACCTCTGCGCGCTGACCACGGAGGCTGCGGCGATGGCCCGGGTTCCGCTGGCCGGGACGACGTACATCCCCGGCGTCACCGACAGCCGCATGCTCGCGGAGATCAAGACGCTGCTGGAAAAGCACGTGGCCAACGAGGGAGGGGCCTTCGATGTCTGATGCCGGTCACGACCCGGCTCCAACCTTCGATCCGAGTGCGCGCCGGCTCACCACCCGCCCGGGTATCGACACCGAGGAGCTGACTGGCAAGACGTTCCCCTACCAGTTCAACCGCGACCTGGTGGATGACGTGGATCTGCTAGCGGCCACGCCAGGAGAGGACCTGAACTGGCTGGAGGACGTGAAGCTGATGGAGGAGGACGGTCTGCCTGCGGTCTTCGACCGTTACACCAACGCATTCCTCAAGATCCACTTCGAGATACCTGAGGGGCGGGGCGACGAGTACGCCCGGAAGGTCTTGATCAAGCACCTGCAGGAGGGCAACTCCTACGGGGTCTGGCTCAAGCACACGCACGCCAAGTTCCGCCAGCCCGAGCTCGGTTCGTGGTGCACAGACTCCGCGAC
>JALYQN010000307.1 GCA_030855835.1 Actinomycetota bacterium
GTCCTCCGCTCCGCCCTCACCCTCTGACCCGCTCCGCCCGGCTCCGCGAACTGCGAGATTCTGGCGGCGTTCCAGCCGGATCCGCCCGGTGTCCCCGCCAAAACCCCACACTTCGCGGGCCGCGCTCAGGGCCGGTGGAGCTCGCCGGCGGTGCTGACCCCCGCATCGGCCCAAACGGAGTACGTCTGCTCGATGCGGTCCGGAGTCACGGCGACAGTGAGGTCGAGCAGCACCCGGGTGCGGAAGCCCTCAGCCGCGGCGTCCAACGCGGTGGCGCGCACGCAGTGGTCGGTGGCGATGCCGCATACGTCGACCTCCTCGATGCCGTGCCCGCGCAGCCAGTCGGCCAGGCTCTCGCCCGTGTCCGCGCTGCCCTCGAAGCCCGAGTACGCGGCGGTGTGGGTCCCCTTGCGGAACACCGCGTCGAACGGTCGCGGCTGCAGCCGAGGGTGGAAGTCTACGCCCTCGGTTCCGACCACGCAGTGCGGCGGCCAGGTACGGGCGAAGTCCGGGTCGTCGGAGAAGTGCTCGCCGGGGTCGATGTGGTGGTCCATGCTGGCCGCGACGACGGCGTACTCGGTGTCCGCGCGGCCCGCGAGCAGCTCACCGATGCGGGCGGCGGTGTCCGCTCCGCCGGCCACCTCGAGGGAGCCGCCCTCGCAGAAGTCGTTCTGTACGTCGACCACCACCAGTGCCCGGGTCATCGCGCTGGTGACCCGCCTGTCTCGTAGATCGTCGGCAGAACCGGGTCCCCGGCCAGCAGCTGGTGTGCCGCCAACGGAAGCTCGTCGCGCGAGCGCAGGTGGCGGTCCCGTGAGTCGTCCAGCGACTCCCGCCACAGCCGCTCGCCGGCTCGCACCAGATGCACCAGCAGCGGGCGGTCGGTCGCGGCGCCCTGGCCGTGGCCGGACGAGGCGACCGGCGGCTCGCGAACACCGATGACCTCCGCGTCGGCCCGTCCCGAGCTATCCAGGCGCCTGCGCGCCCACTTGCGCCCGGCGACGGTGGACTTGTGCGGGCTGTTCTTGGCCACGCCGACCAGCGGCGCATCAGGGTCGTCGGAGGCTGCTCTGGCCACCATCTTGTAGACGAAACTGCAGGTCGGGTGCCCGGATCCGGTGACCAGTGAAGTGCCGACTCCGTAGCCGTCGACGGGCGCCGCCGCCAGCGCGGCGATGGCGCGCTCGTCGAGGTCACCGGTCACCACGATCCTCGTGTGGTGCGCCCCCAGGACGTCCAGCTGGGCGCGCACCTTGCGGGCGAGGTGCAGCAGGTCGCCGGAGTCGATCCGCACCGCGCCCAGACCCGCGCCGGCGACCTCGACCGCCGTACGCACGGCTCCCTCCACGTCGAAGGTGTCGACGAGCAGGGTGGTGTGCTTGCCGAAGCTCGCCACCTGAGCGTCGAATGCCTCCCGCTCGGAGTCGTGCAGCAGCGTGAACGCGTGCGCACTCGTGCCGGCGGTCGGTACCCCGTACGTCTCCCCGGCCTGCAGGTTGGACGTGGAGGCGAAGCCGGCCAGGTACGCCGCCCGCGCGCTGGCCACAGCCGCCTGCTCGTGCGTACGCCGCGAGCCCATCTCGATGCACGGCCGCCCGCCGGCGGCGCAGGTCATCCGCGAAGCCGCCGACGCGACCGCGCCGTCGTGGTTGAAGATCGACAGCGCCAACGTCTCCAGCAGCACCGCCTCGGCGAACGGCGCCTCGACGATGAGCACCGGGGAACCGGCGAAGTACGACTCACCCTCCGGGTAGCCGTGCACCTGCCCGCCGAACCGGTAGGTCGACAGCCACTGGCCGGTGGCCTCGTCCACGATGTCGTTGCTGCGAAGCCAGGACACCTGCTCGTCGGTGAAGTGCAGCTGCTCCAGCGCGTCGAGGAACCGACCGGTGCCCGCTACCACGCCGTAGCGGCGCCCGGGAGGCAGGCTGCGGGCGAAGAGCTCGAACACGCAGCGCCGGTGTGCCGTCCCGGACTGCAGCGCCGACTGCAGCATCGTCAGCTCGTACTGGTCGGTGAGCAGGGCGGGGGAGCGCACCCGACCAGCGTAGATCGGCGGTGCGCGATGATGGCCGTGTGTCCACCGCTCCAGCGCCGACCGAGGTCGAGCGCCCCGACACCCAGGACGTCGTGATCCCAGAGGTGCCGTGGGTCACGGTCGTCTGGAACGACCCGGTCAACCTGATGTCGTACGTCAGCTGGGTGTTCCGCAGCTATTTCGGGCACCCCAGGTCCAAGGCGGACAAGCTCATGCTGCAGGTGCACGAGGAGGGCAAGGCGGTGGTCTCCGACGGCTCGCGCGAGGAGATGGAGCGCGACGTGGAGGCTATGCACGGCTACGGCCTGTGGGCGACGGTGCAGAAGGCGGCCGGGTGACGACCGGGTTCCGGCGCTCGCGCGGCGGTGGGGCGCACGCGCACCTCGACCTGGTCGAGGCCCGGATGCTCGCCTCGCTCGCCGCCCAGGTGGTCGAGCTGTTGCGTGACGGCGTCGGCGGCGGGACGGGGGTCGGCGACACCGCGGACGCCGGTGACCCGCTCGCGGTGATGGTCGGTCTGGGCGCCGACGCGCCACTTCCGACACCGGACGACCCGGTACTGGCGCGGCTGCTGCCCGACGCCTACCCCGATGATGCGTCCGAGGCGGCCGACTTCCGCCGCTACACCGAGCCCGGCCTGCGGGACCGCAAGGTGGCCAACGCGTCGGCGGTGATCGCGTCGCTGGTCGAGGCCGGAGCCGACCTCGACGCCGGCCCGGCGGTCGAACTGGAGGACCCCCTGCCCGCCAGGGTCGACGTCGAGCTCGACCGGGACGGCGTGGACGCCTGGGTGCGGTGCCTCACCGACCTGCGGCTCGCGCTCGGCACCCGCCTCGAGGTTGCCGACGGGGATGAAGAGCGTTGGGCGCAGCTGCCGGACGACGAGCCGGCCAAGGCGATGCATGACGTCTACGACTGGCTCGGCTTCATCCAGGAGACCCTCGTCCGCACCCTCCGTTAGCCCCGCCCGTGGCCCGTAGGCTCGTGAGCGTGCTCCGGCTTGACCAGCAGACGTACGACGCGATCGTCGCGCACGCCCGCCGCGACCACCCCGACGAGGCGTGCGGGGTGGTGGCGGGGCCCGCCGGGTCGGACCGGCCGACCCGGTTCGTACCGATGCTGAACGCGGCGATGAGCCCCACGTTCTACGAGTTCGAGCCCACCGAGCTGCTGCGGCTGTACAAGGAGATGGAAACGCGGGACGAGGAGCCGGTGGTCATCTACCACTCGCACACCGCCACCGAGGCGTACCCGTCCCGAACCGACATCGCGCTCGCCCAGGAGCCGGGCGCACACTACGTGCTGGTGTCGACACGTGACGGCGGCCACGACGGTGACGAGTCGCTCGAGCTGCGGTCCTTCCGGATCGTCGACGGCGAGGTCACCGAGGAGAAGGTCACTGTCGCCAGGGAATGATCGGGGGCGGCTGGCCGGTTGGCCAGGGCAGACGACGAGAGATCTGGAGCTGTGATGGCGGTCGAGGTCAAGGTGCCGACGATCCTGCGGACCCACACCGGCGGTGAGAAGGCGGTGAGCGGTGCCGGCGGGACGCTCGGTGAGGTGCTCGACGACGTCGACTCGCGGCACTCCGGTATCCGCGACCGGGTGGTGGACGGTGAGGGCCTGCGACGGTTCGTCAACGTCTACGTCAACGATGAGGACGTTCGTTTCACCGGCGGCCTGAGCACGACCGTCGCCGACGGCGACACCGTGGTGATCCTGCCCGCCGTTGCGGGTGGCTGACCCGCTCGGCATGCGCTTCGACTCGCTGCTCGACTCGGTGGGCCAGACCCCGCTGATCGGGCTGCCGCGGATGTCGCCGTCGCCCGATGTGAGGCTGTGGGCCAAGCTGGAGGACCGGAACCCCACCGGCTCGGTCAAGGACCGCGCGGCGCTGGCGATGGTGGACGCCGCGGAGAAGGACGGGTTGCTGCGACCCGGCTGCACCCTGCTCGAGCCCACCAGTGGCAACACCGGCATCTCACTGGCCATGGTGGCCCGGCTCCGCGGCTACCGGCTGGTGTGCGTGATGCCGGAGAACACGTCCGTCGAACGCCGCCAGCTGCTGCGCATGTGGGGCGCTGAGATCGTGTTCTCCCCGTCGGAGGGTGGCTCCAACGAAGCGGTGCGGGTGGCCAAGCTGCTGGCCGACGAGCATCCGGACTGGGTGATGCTGTACCAGTACGGCAACCCCGCCAACGCCGACACCCACCACGACACGACCGGCCCGGAGATCCTCGCCGATCTGCCCGAGGTCACCCACGTGGTGGCCGGCCTGGGCACCACCGGCACGCTGATGGGCGTCGGCCGGTTCTTCCGCGACCACAAGCCGGAAGTACACATCGTCGCCGCCGAGCCGCGCTACGGCGAGCGGGTGTACGGGCTGCGCAACCTCGACGAGGGGTTCGTGCCCGAGCTGTACGACGAGTCGCTGATCGACCGCCGCTTCT
>JALYQN010000371.1 GCA_030855835.1 Actinomycetota bacterium
GCGATGCGATGGCCGACATCGGCGGCCGACGACCAGTCCCGCCGGAAGTGCCGACCCTCCACAGCGACGTCGGTGGAGACCAGCACCTGCCCGCCACCGACACGAACCAACGCGGCGTCGTCTCCCGGGCCGATCAGCACCGGGTCGTCCCCGGCGGCGTCTGAGCGCTGGTCCAGCATCGCGGCGACCGCACCGATCAGGCCGCGCTCCCCGATGTCGGCGAGGCTGCCGGCCACGGGTCCGGTCATGGGTCCGGTCTCAGGTCTGGTCACGGGCTGGTCACGGGTCCGGTCATGGGTCGTTCACGGGTCGTGGCATGGCCGCCATCTTGTCCGAGCCGTAGCCGTCCCACCATGCGGCCCAGCCATGCTGACGATAGGTTGTGACGGCGGTGCTGACCGGGAGCCTGGAGGACGATCATGGTGGTGCAGGCGTACATCTTGATCCAGACGGAGGTCGGCAAGGCCGCCGACGTCGCCCGGGAGATTGCCGACGTCCAGGGGGTCACCTTGGCCGAGGACGTCACCGGTCCCTACGACGTGATCGTGCGCGCGGAAGCCGGCAACGTCGACGAGCTCGGGCAGCTGGTGGTGGCGCGGGTGCAGAACGTCCCCGGCATCACGCGAACGCTGACCTGTCCCGTCGTCCACTTCTGACCCGCGCGGCGGCCCGGTCGGTCGCGGCCGGTACGGCTGGCGCGCTGCTCGGGGGCTGCGGCGGTGCGCTGCAGGTCGACGCGCTCGTCGACTTGGCCGCGACGGTCCGCGAGACAGTGCCCGTCGCTAACCGTGCCGCTGAGGTCAGCGAGACTTAGCCCGTTGGCCTGTTAGTCCGAAGTCAGCTCGTGGGTTTGCTTATCGCCCGCGCTCGCCTCGCCCGACCTTCCGATGGAGGCATGGCCGCTACCGCCACCAGGTCGGAAGATCCTTCCGCGCGGCTGCCCCGCACGGATGTTCCGACGGTTGGGTAGCCGGGACGACCAGCAAGTCGGAAGATCCCGTCCGCACCCCCGCGTCACAGCACCCCCGCACTGCCGCAGCGCCCCGCACGGATGTTCCGACGGTTGGGTAGCCGGAACGACCACCAAGTCGGAAGATCCGTCCCGCGCCGCCGCACCCCCATACCCCAGCACTGCCGCAGCGCGCCGCACGGATGTTCCGACGGTTGGGTAGCCGGGACGACCAGCAAGTCGGAAGATCCGTCCGCACCACCGCACCCCCGCCCGGATGTTCCGACGGTTGGGTAGCCCAGACGACCACCAGGTCGGAAGATCCGTCCCGCGCCGCCGCGGCTCGACCTGTCAACGCAGTCCGGTGCCTCGTTGCAGGGCGAGCTGCAGGAGCCGGTCGACCAGCGCGCCGTAGTCCAGCCCGGTGGCGGCCCACAGCCGCGGGAACATCGACGTCGGGGTGAAGCCGGGCATGGTGTTGACCTCGTTGACCAGCACCGTGTCGTCCGGCAGCAGGAAGAAGTCGACCCGAGCCAGCCCCTCGGCGCCGATCGCCTCGAACACTCGGACCGCCCAGGCACGCACCCGGGTGGCGGTCTCTTCCGGCAGGTCGGCAGGGATGTCCAGCCGGGCGGTCCCGTCCACGTACTTGGCCTCGAAGTCGTAGAACGCGTGCCCCGAGTCGGCGTCCAGCCGGATCTCGCCCACCACGCTGGCCGCCGGGCCGGAGTTGCCGCTGCCGCCGATGACCCCGCACTCCACCTCGCGCGCGGCCAGGGCGGCCGATTCGACCAGCACCTTCGGATCGTGCTCGCGGGCAGCTTCCACGGCGGCGTCGAGGTCATGCGGACCCTCGACCCGGCTGATCCCGAAGCTCGACCCTGACCTGGCCGGCTTCACGAACACCGGGTAGCCCAGCTGGCCGACCTGGCGGCGAGCGGTGTCCCGGTCGTGTTCCCAAAGACGCGGGCGGATCACCACGTACGGCAGCTGCGGGAGGCCGGTGACGGCGATCGCCACCTTCATGAACTCCTTGTCCATGCCGACCGCGCTGGCGAGCACCCCCGCACCGACGTAGCGCACGCCGGCGATCTCGAGCAGGCCCTGCAGGGTCCCGTCCTCCCCCCATGGGCCGTGCAGCAGCGGCAGGACCACGTCTACCTCGCCGAGTGCCTGGGGAACGGCACCCGGCTCGGACACGACCAGGCCGCCCTCGTCGGGCGGACGCAGCGCCACCGTGGCGCGCCCGCCGTCGACCTCGGGCAGCCGCCCGGCTGAGATCGCGAAGCTCTGCGGATCCCCCGATTCCAGGACCCACCGACCCGCCCGGGTGATGCCGACCGGCACCACCTCGTACCGCTTCGGGTCGAGCGCGCGGATCACGTCGGCGGCGGTCAGGCACGACACCCCGTGCTCACTGGACCGGCCGCCGAAGACCACCGCTACCCGGACCCTGCCCTCGGCGCCCGACCCGTCCCGCACCCGGCGACAGTAGCGGCCGCGACAATGACGGCCATGGACACCACGCAGCCCGCAGAGACGCTACCGACCGCGGACCTCGCACCAGCCACGCTGGCCGTGACGGCCGGACGACCGGCCCGCCGGCCGGATGCCCCGCTGAACGCCCCGCTGACCGCCGCAAGCGTGTACGTGGCCGGCGGCGAGCGTGAGTACGGCCGCTACGCCAACCCGACCTGGGAGGCGTTCGAGCAGGTCCTGGGGGCACTGGAGGGTGGGCGCTGCCTTGCGTTCTCTTCGGGCATGGCCGCCATCAGCACGGTGCTCGACCTGGTGGCTGACGGTACGACCGTGGTGGCCCCGCGGCACGCGTACCTCGGTGTCCTGCACCAGCTGGCCACCGCCGAGAGCAAGGGCCGGCTCGCGGTCCGCACCGTCGACGTCGCCGACACCGAGCAGGTGCAGGCGGCACTGGACGACGCCGCGCTGCTGTGGCTGGAGTCGCCGACCAACCCCGCACTGGAGGTGGCAGACGTCGAGACGCTGTCCGTGGCCGCACACGAGGCGGGTGCCCGCGTGGTGGTGGACAACACCTTCGCCACCCCGCTGCGCCAGCGCCCCCTCGACCTGGGCGCGGACCTGGTGGTGCACTCGGCGACCAAGTACCTCGCCGGGCACGGCGACGCGGTGCTTGGTGCAGTGGTGACGCGCGACGACCAGGCGTGGCGGGCGTTAGACGAGCGCCGCCGGGCGGCGGGCGCCATCCCCGGTGTGCTGGAGGCCTGGCTGGCTGCCCGCGGGATGCGGACGCTGGCGCTTCGGCTCGACCGGGCCGAGCACAACGCGCGCTCGCTCGCAGAGCGGCTGACCGGCCATCCGGCGGTGAGCCGGGTCCGCTACCCGGGTTTCGGCGGCATCATCGCCATCGAGCTGCACGGCAACGCGCTCGGCGCAGACCTGTTCGTCCGCTCCACCAAGTTGTGGGTACACGCAACCAGCCTCGGCGGTGTCGAGTCGTCGCTGGAGCGCCGGCGCCGGTGGCAGGCCGAACCCAGCACCATCCCCGAGGACCTCGTGCGGCTGTCGGTGGGCGTCGAGGACGTCGACGACCTGTGGCGGGACCTGGCCGTGGCCCTCGACACCGTCAGCGCTCCGACTTCGCCGTCCGAGAGATCAACGACTTGAGCATCAGGTCGGGGGTCAGCTCTCCGCGCACGACACCGCTGACGTGCTCGACGATGGGCATCTCGACGCCGTGGCGTGCGGCGAGCTCCCGTAGCGACTCGCAGGACTTGACCCCTTCGGCGACCTGGCGGGTCGAGGCCACGACCTCGTCGACGCTCATGCCGACACCGAGTCGCTCCCCGAACGCGCGGTTCCTCGACAGCGACGACGAGCATGTCGCCACCAGATCGCCGAGGCCCGCGAGTCCCGCCAGAGTCATCGGGTCCGCGCCGGCCGCCACCGCCAACCGCCCGGTTTCCGCGAGGCCGCGGGTGATCACCGATGCGGTCGCGTTGTCGCCGAAGCCAAGCCCGCGGGCCATGCCGACCGCGAGCGCGATGACGTTCTTCACCGCGCCGCCGAGCTCGCAACCGATCACGTCGGTGTTGGTGTAAGGCCGGAATGTGGCGGTGTGGCACAGCCGCTGCAAGCTCGCCGCCACCTGCTCGTCGGCGGCGGCCACCACCGTGGCGGCGGGCTGTCGCTGCGCGATCTCGTGTGACAGGTTGGGCCCGCTGAGCACGGCGATCCGAGCCGGTGCGGCCCCGGTGACCTCGGCCACGACCTCGCTCATCCGCTTGGCGGTGCCGAGCTCGACGCCCTTCATCAGGCTCAGCAGCACGGCATCCGGCGCCAGCAGCGGCACCCACCCGTTGAGGTTCTCGCGCAGCTTCTGCGACGGCACGACGAGCACCACCACCTGCGCGCCGGTGAGGACGTCGGCCGGGTCCTCGTACGCCGAGATCGTCTCGGGCAGCAGCACGCCCGGCAGATAGTCGGGATTCTCGTGGGTCCGGGTCAAGGTCGAGCACAGATCGCCCCGCCTGCCCCACAGCCGGACCGTGTTGCCCGCGTCGGCCAGCACCAGCGAGAACGCGGTCCCCCACGACCCCGCACCCATCACCGCAACGTGCGTCACTGTCGGTCTCCAGACTGGCGCGGGTCGAAACGTACCGGCGGCGGTGGCTGGCTTCGCAGTTGCCCCAGCAGCCCGGCGATGGCTGCCATGATCCGGTCGGTCGCCTCCCGCAGCACCTCGGCGGTCACCGGCAGCGCACGCAGGTCGTCCAGGTCCACGGGGGGCCCAGCCAGCACCTGGTTGACCGCCCGTGGCAGCAGGTGCGGACGCTTCGTGTACGGCGGGAGCAACTTGTGCGCACCCCACTGCGCGGCGGGGATGACCGGGCAGCCACTGTCCAACGCAATTCGCGCCGCCCCCGTCCGGCCGGCCATCGGCCACAGGTCGGGGTCGCGGGTGAGGGTGCCCTCGGGGTAGACGATGACCGAGCGTCCCGCGCGCACCGCGACGACGGCGTCGCGGTAGGCCTGTGCAGCCGTGCTGGTGTCGCGCTGGACACGGATCTGCCCGGCGGAGCGCAACAGCGCACCGAGCACCGGCAGGTCCAGCACGGATGCCTTGGCGAGGAAGTGCGGGGCGTAGCCGGCGTCGTGCACGAAGTGTGCGAACAGGAACGGGTCGGCGTGCGAGACGTGGTTGGCGGCGAGGACGAAGCCACCGTCGGGCAGGTGCTCGTGACCGCCCCAGGATCGGCGGGTGAGGGCCAGCAGCAGGGGCCGCAGCACGACCACGCAGACGCCCAGCGCGACGCCACGGCGCTCCTTGCGCACCACCCGTCGTCCCAACCCGTCGTCCCAACCTCGTGCGGCCCGCGACCACCTTGTGTTCCCGCATCCGGCGGGCTGCCGACTCTAGTGCGAGGATCGCGTGCGATGAGCCTCGACTGGGTGGCCGTGGTGCCGGTCAAGGCATTGGCGACGGCCAAGTCGCGGCTCGGCGCCACCAGTGGTGACCGCCGCCGGGCACTGGCCGGGGCGTTCGCGGCCGACACGGTGCTGGCGCTGCGTGGAGCCGACGCCGTTCGGCTCGTGGTGGTGGTCTGTGCAGACCCCACGCTGTCGGCCGCGCTGGCGGCCGCCGACGTGCAACTGCTGGACGAACCTGTGCCTGGAGGCCTCAACCGGGCGGCCGCGACGGGAATCGGCTGGGCCGCCAACCACCATGGCGACGCCGGTGTGCTCGTCGTCCAGTCCGACCTGCCGGCACTGCGCCCGCGCGACATCGACACGGTCCTGCACCGGGCCGGCGCTCACCCCCGTACCGTGGTCGCCGACCGGGACGGGATCGGAACCACGATGCTGACCGGGCTGCCGGGGGATCTCCCGCGCCCGAGCTTCGGAGCGAGCTCGCTGGCCCGACACCTCAGCGACGGGGCGGTGCTGCTGGACGGCGCCGACCTGGAGCGTGCCGGCCGCGATGTCGACACCGCCGCGCACCTGTCCCAGGCACGACTGCTCGGCGTAGGACCCGCCACTGGGCAGGTACTCAGGGGCGGCTAGCTCAGCTCTTCTTGGTTGCCCGCTTGGCTGTCGACTTCTTTGCCGGGCTCCGCTTCGCCGTCGACTTCTTCGCGGTCGACTTCTTCGCGGTCGACTTCTTCGCGGTCGACCGCTTGGCTGCGGTCTTCTTGGCCGTCGACTTCTTCGCGGGGCTCCTCTTAGCGGTCGACTTCTTCGCCGTCGACTTCTTCGCCGTCGACTTCTTCGCGGGGCTCTTCTTCGCGGTGGTCCGCTTGGTGGTCGACGAGGACGCTGGCCTTGCGGCGGTAACGGCAGTGGCCACCACGGCGGTGGGCGACTTCTTGGCGCCCGACACAACAGCCTTGAGGTCGGCGCCGGCACGGAACTTCGGCACGGACGTCTTCTTTGCCCGGATCCTCGCCCCGGTCTGCGGGTTACGGACCATGCGGGCCGGGCGGATCGCCTTCTCGAACGCACCGAAACCGGTGATGGCGACCTTCTCCCCACGTGCGACCTCGCGGGTGATGTGAGTCATCACCGCGTCGAGTGCCTGTGCGGCGGCACGTCGGTTGCCGTTGAAGCTCGTGGCGAGCCTGTCGATGAACTCGGACTTGTTCACTGGCTTCCCTTTCGTGAACGTTGTCGAGCCCGCGCCCGACTTCCTTGCACCGTAGGGAATTCAGACTGCCGTGACAATCACCACACGCCGACTTCGCCAGTTTGTGCTGGCAGTGTCCGCGGGTGCCATGGCGGCCGGGCGTCCTCGTACGCGGCGATCTCGTGCGCTTGCGACAAGGTGACGTCCACGTCATCGAGGCCTTCGAGGAGGCGCCAGCGGGTGTAGTCGTCGAGCTCGAAAGACGCGCGAAAGCCAAGTGGGGTTGAGATCTGACGCTTGTTCAGGTCCACCGTCACCAGCATAGAAGGCTCTTCCTCGACGCGTCGCCACAGCTCTTCGACTGCGTCGGAGTGGACCTGTGCGGTGAGCAGCCCCGACTTGCCGGCGTTGCTGCAGAAGATGTCGCCGAATCGTGACGACACGACGACACGGAAGCCACCGTCGAGCAGCGCCCACACCGCATGCTCGCGCGACGAGCCGGTACCGAAGTCGGACCCGGCTACCAGTATCGAGGCGCCTCGATGTTCCACGCGGTTGAGTGCGAACTCAGGATCGGCCTTCCAGGCCGCGAACAGCCCGTCGTGGAAGCCGGTGCGGGTGATCCGCTTCAGGTACTCCGCCGGGATGATCTGGTCGGTGTCGACGCTGCTGCGCCGAAGCGGGACGGCGGTACCAGTGTGGGTGGTGAACGCCTCCACGTCAGGCTCCTTCCAGATCGCTTGGTGCAGCCAGGTGACCGAGGACCGCGGTGGCGGCGGCGACCTGCGGTGACACCAGGTGCGTGCGGCCGCCCTTGCCTTGCCTGCCCTCGAAGTTGCGGTTCGAGGTCGAGGCGCTGCGCTCGCCCGGCAACAGCTGGTCGGGGTTCATGCCGAGACACATCGAACAGCCCGCGCCTCGCCACTCGGCACCGGCTTGCTTGAAGACCACGTCGAGTCCCTCTGCCTCGGCCTGGAGCAGCACCCGGGTGGAACCGGGCACGACGAGCATCCTGGTGTCGGCCGCCACCTGACGACCGCCGATGACCCCCGCAACCGCGCGCAGGTCCTCGATTCGGCCATTGGTGCAGGAGCCGACGAACACGGTGTTCACGGCGATGTCGCGCATCGGTGTGCCGGGCTGCAGGTCCATGTATGCCAGCGCGTGCCGGACCGCGGCGCGCTCGTTCTCGTCGGCGACCGTCTCCGGGTCGGGCACACTCCCCGACAGCGGGACCCCCTGCGCCGGGTTGGTGCCCCAGGTGACGAACGGAGTCACCGCCGAGGCATCGAGGTGGACCTCGCGGTCGAAGGTCGCGTCCTCGTCGGTAGCCAGCGAACGCCAGTGCTCGACAGCGGCGTCCCAGTGTGCACCCCGTGGCGCGTGCGGCCGACCTCTCAGGTAGTCGAACGTCGTGTCGTCGGGGGCGATGAGGCCCGCCTTGGCACCCCACTCGATCGACATGTTGCAGATGGTCATCCGCGCCTCCATGGACAGCGCGCGGATCGCCTGGCCGCGGTACTCCACGACGTAGCCCTGCCCGCCGCCGATGCCCACCTCGGCTATCAACGCCAGCACCATGTCCTTGGCGCTCACCCCCGGAGCCAGGGTGCCGTCGACCGTGACCGCCATGGTGCGTGGCCGCGACTGTGGCAGCGTCTGGGTCGCCAGGACATGCTCCACCTCGCTGGTGCCGATCCCGAAGGCCAGCGCGCCGAAGGCGCCGTGGGTCGAGGTGTGGGAGTCACCGCACACCACCGTTGTGCCCGGCTGGGTGAGGCCGAGCTGCGGACCCACCACGTGCACGATCCCCTGGTCCGCGTCCCCCAGCGAGTGCAGCCGGATGCCGAACTCCGCGCAGTTGAGCCGCAGGGTCTCCACCTGGGTCCGTGAGACCGGGTCAGCGATCGGCTGGTCCAAGTCCGTGGTTGGGATGTTGTGGTCCTCGGTCGCCAGGGTGAGGTCCGGCCGGCGGACCGTACGTCCGGCCAGTCGCAGCCCCTCGAAAGCCTGCGGGCTCGTCACCTCATGCACCAGGTGCAGGTCGATGTACAGCAGGTCCGGCTCGCCCTCGGCACCCGCCTCACCGCGGCGCACCACATGCTCGTCCCAGACCTTCTCTGCCAGCGTCCGGCCCATCGCCATCACCCTTCTTGCATTCCAACATGCGAGACGGCAGTATCGCTCCATGGACGACACTAGCGGAGTCGGTGTCCTCGACAAGGCCGCTCTCGTGCTCACCGCACTAGAGGCAGGGCCGGCCACCCTCGCCGCCCTGGTGCAGCAGACCGGGTTGGCGCGGCCGACCGCGCACCGGCTCGCGGTGGCCCTCGAGCACCACCGGTTGGTCAACCGGGATCTGCAGGGGCGATTCGTGCTGGGTCCGCGACTGGGCGAGCTGGCGGCCGCTGCCGGTGAGGACCGGCTGCTTGCCGCGGCTGGACCGGTGCTGGCCAGGCTGCGCGACATCACCGGCGAGTCCGCCCAGCTGTTTCGCCGGCAAGGCGATGCCAGGGTGTGCGTAGCGGGCGCCGAACGTCCTACCGGTCTGCGCGACACCATCCCGATCGGCGCCCAGCTCACGATGAACGCCGGCTCCGCCGCGCAGGTGCTGCTCGCCTGGGAGGACGCCGAGCGGGTGCACCGCGGGTTGCAGAGCTCGGCGTTCTCCGCCGCCGCGCTGGCCGCGGTCCGGAAGCGCGGCTGGGCGCAGAGCGTCGGCGAGCGCGAGCAGGGGGTGGCGTCAGTGTCGTCGCCGGTGCGTTCCCCGGTCGGCAAGGTGGTCGCCGCGGTGTCGGTGTCCGGCCCGGTCGAGCGCCTCAGTCGCCAACCCGGCCGCCAGCACGCCCCAGCCGTGATGGCCGCCGCCGAGCGGTTGTCTCAGGGACTCCGCCGCAGCGCAGAGTGAACTCGGCCGAGCGGTCAGACCGACTTGTCCTCGATCTCCCAGACGTGGTCGAGGACATGCCAGGCGAGGCGCCGCACCGCGTAGCGCACCGGCCACTTGGCTTCGGTGTCGACCTCGCCGCGCAGGGCTCCCACCACCCGCTCCCGCAGCTGGGCGAGGGCGGAAGCATCGGTCGGGGCCGGCCGCCGAACCTTGCGCAGCCCCAGGCTGCGGGCGTACGACGCCTCCGCCTCCACGACGTGTGCGACCACCGCGTCGCGGTCCCGGCCACCGCCGCGCGGGCCCTTGCGCAGGTGCTCGGGCGCGCTGACCGCCACCTCGTCCAGCAGCCGCCACGACGCCTGTAGCAGAGCGACCTGGTCGGCGAGCGCCTGGCCCTCGAGCGGCGCGTGGTCGAGCCCCGGGATCTTGCCCGGGGCGCCGAAGTCGGTGGTGGCATCGCCGACGACCCGCTCCACCACCTCGACCTCGCCGGCCACAGGCAGCTCGAGGCCGGCGGTGTCGGACACCACCCGGTAGCGGCTCTCGTACGCCAGCAGGGTCTCGACGGCGGCGGCCTCGTCCCGGCCGGCCCGGCACCATCCCGGCCAGTCGACCGCGGCGACGAAGGTGCGCCGGCGGCCGGTCTCCAGGTAGGTCGTCAGCACAGCGCGCTCCGCTCGAGGGCGAGCAGGGCACGCTTGCGGTCGAGCCCGCCGGCGTACCCGGTGAGCCGCCCGTCGCTGCCGACCACCCGGTGACAGGGGACGATGACCGCGATCGGGTTGGCTCCGTTGGCGTGCCCGACCGCGCGGGCGCCGTTCCCGGTGAGCCCGAGCGTGCGGGCGATTGCCCCGTACGTCGTCGTCGTGCCGTACGGGACCAGGCGCAGCTGGCCCCACACTCGGCGACGGAACTCGCTGCCACCGGGGGTGAGCGGTAGGTCGAACTGCTCGCGCTCGCGCGCGAAGTACTCGCACAGCTGGTCACGTGCCGCCGCGAGCACCGGGTGATCGGGTGTCGGTGGCGTCGGGGGCGCGGTGAAGGGCGTGAAGGCGAGGCGGGTCAGGCCGTCGTCGTCGGCGCTCAGCAGGAGGTGGCCCACCGGCGAGTCCGCGGTCGCCCAGTACGAGACCCGGTCTGCGGTCATGCGGCGACTCCGGTGCGGTCGGGCCACCGCTCGTCCAGCACCCGGTGCCACAGGTGCAGGCAGGCGTACGAGCCCCACGGCCGCCAGTCCGCGGCACGCTGACGCAGCGCCTCGCGGCCGGCGCCGCCGCGCAGGCCGAGGGCGGCGTGCAGACCGACGTCACCGACGAGGACGACGTCGGGATCGCCGAGGCCGCGCATCGCGATGTAGCCCGCGGTCCACGGGCCGATTCCGGGTATGGCGGTGAGCGCGTCAGCCACCTCAGCCCGGTCGGCGCCGCGGTCGAGCACCACGGTGCCGCCGGCGACCGCCTCCGCGAGCGCCACCAGGGTGCGGGCACGCGAGCGTGGTCCCGCGAGCCGGTCAGGACCTCCGCCCGCAATCTGTTCCGCGGTCGGGAACAGGCGGGTCAGGCCACCGTCGGCCCCCAGCAGTGGCTCGCCGAGCTCGCGGACGAGACGGGTGGTGGCTGCTCGTGCCGACGCCAGGCTGACCTGCTGGCCGAGAACCGTGCGGACGGCCAGCT
>JALYQN010000399.1 GCA_030855835.1 Actinomycetota bacterium
TCCGTCGGACTAGAGCCGGTAGCCGTGAGGTATCGAGACATTGCGGTCGCGGGAGCGGCCTGACGTCTCGAATCCGTCCAGGTCGGACGCAGGCGGGGGTGGCGTCGCCGAAGCACCGACCGGCGGCACCGGCTTGGTCCACAGCACCGGTCTGGTGCCCCGAGTGTCCACAGTCCCGGCTCCACCACCCGCAAGCAGCCGGCCCGCCGGACCAGGATGTCGACGACGGTTGGACGACAGGAGGCCAAATGAGTGATGTTCAGGTGACGGTGGTCGGCTACGTGGGCACCGACATCGACTACCGCGATGGCAACGGGGCTGGGGCGCGGGCGATGTTTAGGGTCGGCTCCACACCGCGCTTCTTCGACCGCAACCAAGGGACATGGCGGGACCAGGAGACGGTGTGGATGACGGTCAAGGTGTGGCGCAGCCTGGCCCAGAACGTGTAGTCGTCGGTACGAAAGGGCGAGCCGGTCATCGTCGTCGGCAAGCTGCGTACCGATTCGTGGACAGACGAGCATGGCGAGACCCGCCGCCGCGACGTGCTCGAGGCCACCTCGGTGGGCCACGACCTGACCCGCGGCACGAGCGCCTACCTGCGCACCAGTCCCACCAGGGTCGAGCGGTCGGACGACAGCATCGACGCGGCGGCGCACGCGCGGCTGGAGAAGCAGAGCGAGACCGTCGTCGCCAGGCCCGGCACCAAGCCACCCGCCCCCACCCAGGAGCTGCGCACCGCCTAGTCTCGGGCGCCATGGCTGACTACGTCTTCTCGCTGCGCGGGGTACGCAAAGCGCACGGCGACAAGGTCGTTCTCGACGGGGTGACCCTGGGATTTCTGCACGGAGCCAAGATCGGCGTCGTCGGCCCCAACGGCACCGGCAAGTCCACCCTCCTCAAGATCATGGCCGGGCTCGACCACCCCAGCAACGGCGACGCCATGCTCGACCCCGGAGCGACGGTGGGCATCTTGCTGCAGGAGCCGCCGCTCAGTGAGGACAAGACCGTGCTCCAGAACGTCGAGGAGGCGGTGGGCGGGACCAAGGCCAAGCTCGACCGGTTCAACGCGGTCAGTGAGGAGATGGGCGACCCCGACGCCGACTTCGACCGGTTGCTGGCCGAGATGGGCGAGCTTCAGACCGACCTCGACCATGCCAACGCCTGGGACATCGACTCCCGCCTTGACCAGGCGATGGACGCACTGCGCTGCCCCCCACCCGACAGCCCGGTCGACCACCTGTCCGGCGGGGAGCGGCGACGGGTGGCGCTGTGCAAGCTCTTGCTGCAGCAGCCCGACCTGCTGCTGCTCGACGAGCCCACCAACCACCTCGACGCGGAAAGCGTGCAGTGGCTCGAGCAGCACCTGATGGCCTACCCCGGCGCGGTCTTGGCTGTCACCCACGACCGCTACTTCCTCGACAATGTCGCCCAGTGGATTCTCGAGCTCGACCGCGGCCGGGCCTACCCGTACGAGGGCAACTACTCGACGTACCTGGAGACCAAACGACAGCGGCTAGTGGTCGAGGGCCGCAAGGACGCCAAGCGGCAGAAGATCCTCGAGCGTGAGCTGGAGTGGGTGCGGTCAAACCCCAAGGCTCGCCAGGCCAAGAGCCGCTCGCGGTTGCAGCGGTACGAGGAGCTCGCGGCCGAGGCCGAGCGGACCCGCAAGCTCGATCTCGGAGAGATCACCATCCCGCCCGGCCCACGACTCGGCGACGTGGTGCTCGCGACCCAGAGCCTGACCAAAGGCTTCGCCGGGCGAGTGCTGATCGAAGACCTGTCGTTCTCGCTGCCACGTGCCGGCATCGTCGGCGTCGTCGGCCCGAACGGGGTCGGCAAGACCACCTTGTTCCGCATGATCATCGGCGAGGAGAAGCCCGATGCCGGTGAGCTGACCGTCGGCAGCACGGTCACGGTGTCGTACGTCGACCAGGGCCGCAGCCGGCTCGACCCGAAACAGAACGTCTGGCAGGTCGTGTCCGGTGGGCTCGACCACATCAAGGTCGGCGCGTTCGAGATGCCGAGCCGCGCGTACGTGGCGTCGTTCGGTGTCAAGGGCCCCGACCAGCAGAAGCTCGCCGGCGTGCTGAGCGGGGGCGAGCGAAACCGGCTCAACCTGGCGCTCACGCTCAAGATCGGCGGGAACCTGTTGCTGCTCGACGAACCCACCAACGACCTCGACGTCGAAACCCTGCAGTCGCTCGAGGACGCGCTGCTGGATTTCCCCGGCTGCGCGGTCGTCGTCTCGCACGACCGCTGGTTCCTGGACCGGGTGGTCACGCACATCCTTGCCTGGGAGGGTACCGACGACGACCCCGCACGGTGGTTCTGGTTCGAGGGCAACTTCGCCGACTACGAGGCGAACAAGGTGCAGCGGCTCGGCATCGAGGCGGCCCGCCCGCACCGGGTCACCTATCGCAGGCTCACCCGGGACTGATCACCCACACCCTCACCCATCGGACCCGAGCTGGTCGGAGCTGAGGCGGTCGGCGGCGGCCTGAAATACCCGTCCCATCGCCGCCAGGTCTTCCGGCGCGGCCACGTCGACGAGGTAGGCGCGCACACCGCGCACGTGCAGCGGGGCGGCCGCGACGATCAGATCCCAACCGTCGCCGGTCAGCTCGGCGACCACCCCGCGACCGTCGGTGGGACAGGCCGTCCGGGTCACGGCGCCGAGGCGCTCCAGCCGGGCGACGGTGTGGGTGACCCGGCTGCGTGAGTGCGCCAGCGAGGTCGCCAACTCCGCCATCCGCAGACGATGCTCTGGAGCCTCAGACAGCCGAACCAGGACTTCGTACTCCGGCAGGGCGATCCCGCAGTGCACGCGCAGATCCCGGTCCAGCCGCTCGAACAACCGGGTGGACCCGGCGAGGAAGGCTCGCCAGGAGGCCTGCTGGTCGCGGTCGAGCCAGCGCGTGGCGCGGCTGCTCGTCGTGGTCGAGGTCTGGGACATGACGGCAGCCTATCCGAGAGTGGTTGACGGTTGAAGTACCTTGCACTACCGTAATGGTTGATGGTTCAACTACTACCGAGGAGCACGCCATGACCACCCCCACCACGAGCACACTCACCGCCCCAGACCTGACACCCGGCACCTGGGCGATCGACCCGGCCCATTCCGAGATCGCGTTCACCGTCCGTCACCTCATGACCAAGGTCCGAGGCGTCTTCCGAGACTTCGGCGGCGAGCTCGTGATCGCCCACGACGTGCTGGCATCGACCGCCCGCACCACGATCGAGCTGACCTCGGTCGACACCGGCTCCCCCCAGCGCGACCAGCACCTCCGCTCCGGCGACTTCTTCGGCGTCGAGGCCCAACCGACGATGACGTTCGTCTCGACCAGTCTGCGTCCCGTCAGTGATGGCTACCGCCTCACCGGTGCTCTGACCCTGAACGGCCAGACGCGTGAGGTCGAGCTCGCCCTCGAGCAGCTCGGAGTTCAGGTCGACGGTTACGCGCGCACCGTGGCCGGCTTCGAGGCCACCGGTCAGATCAGCCGCAAGGAGTTCGGCGTCAACGGAAACGTGCCGCTCGACGGCGACCGCTTCCTCATCGGCGACACGGTTGCGATCACACTGACCATCCAGGCCGTACGGCAGGCCTGACCCACCGGGTGGGGGCGCACAGCAGGCGTGACCCGGCAGGATGGCCGCCATGTCCAGGTACGCGGTGGAGCTCAAGCCCCGCTGGTCGGACATGGACGCCTACGGGCACGTCAACAACGTCACCTGGCTGGAGTACCTGCAAGAGGCACGGGTCGACATGTTCTTCGTACACGCGCCGCAGCG
The DNA here is from genome assembly GCA_030855835.1 of Actinomycetota bacterium. Taxonomy (GTDB): domain Bacteria; phylum Actinomycetota; class Actinomycetes; order Propionibacteriales; family Nocardioidaceae; genus JACCVL01. The sequence continues at coordinate 3,790 of JALYQN010000399.1, forward strand.
CGGCACCGAACGGCTCGTGGAGGGGGTGGTGGTGGCGCGGGCAGAGATCGACTACAAGCTGGCGCTGCGCTACCGCCCCGAGCCCGTACGCATCGAGATGTGGGTGTCGCGGGTGGGGGCCGCGTCTTTCACAGTCGAGTATGAGGTGCTCGACCAGCACGCTGACGGCAGCCGGACGGTGTACGCCCGCGCCGCCACCGTGCTGGTGCCGGTCGCCGACGGACGGCCGCGACGGGTCAGCGAGTCGGAGCGGTCCGTGCTCGAGGCGCTGCGCGACGAGGCGTAGTCCGACGCCTCAGCGCAACCCGGTTTCGGTGGCTGGGTCGACGACCGGCTCCTCGTGGGTGTTGATAAGAAACAGCGAGGCGCGCTCGACGTACTCGGAGAACTGCGCGTCCAGCTCCGGCGGGAGCGCCACCTCGTCCAGCCCGGCGCGGAAGTGCCGCAGCCAGTGCTCGCGCGCCTTGTGCGAGACCGCGAACGGCGCGTGCCGCATCCGCAGCCGAGGGTGCCCCCGCTCGGCCTGGTAGTCGGCCGGACCACCCCAGTACTGCACGAGGAACATCGTCAGCCGGCGCTGGGCGGGGCCCAGGTCGTCCTCGGGGTACAGCGGTCGCAGCACCGAGTCGTCTGCGACCCCGGCGTAGAACCGCGCGACTATCCGAGCGATCGTCTGCTCCCCGCCGATCGCGTCGTAGAAGCTCGGCTGCGCCTGCTCGGTCACTGACCCATCCTGCCGGATGCTCACGGCCGCAGGTCGGCGTTCGGGTCCGCGGCCAGCCGCTCGGCGGCGCGGGCGATGTTGCGCTGCATCCCACCGAAGACGATTCCGTGGAACGGAGACACCGCCCACCAGTACGCGTGCCCCAGCACCCCGCGAGGATGGAACAGCGCCCGCTGGTGGAACGAGGTGTTGCCCCCCTCGGATGAGCCGACCTCCAGCTCGAGCCAGGCCAACCCGGGCAGTCGCATCTCGGCCCGCAGCCGCAGCAGCCGGCGCTCGTCGGCCACCTCGACCCGCCACCAGTCGAGCACGTCACCGACGACGAGGTCCCGCGGGTCGCGCCGACCGCGGCTCAGCCCCGGGCCGCCGCTGACCCGGTCGAAGAAGCCGCGGACCCGCCAGGCCAGCGGGAACGAGTACCAGCCGTTCTCGCCGCCGATCCCCTCGATCACCCGCCACAGCGCCGCGGGTGGGGCGTCGACCGCGCGGGTCCGCTCGTCCACGTAGAGGTCGCCACCGGACCACTGCGGGTCGGACGGCAACGGGTTGCTCGGGGCGCCGACGGTGCTCGCCGAGGACCACCGGGTGGGCACCTGCAGGTTGCGGACGCGGGTGAGCGCAAGCTCTACCGACCGGTCGAAGCCGATCAGGCCTCCCGGCGGATCGGGCACGTAGCGGGCGATGTCGTGCTCCATGGTCACCGACGCGTGCCGCACCGACTCGACCAGTGGCTTGGCCAGCGCGCTCGGCACCGGGGTGACCAGGCCGACCCAGTGGCTGGACAGCCGCGGCGTGAGCACCGGCACCCGCACCATCGTCCGCCGCGACAGTCCGGCCACGGCGGCGTACCGCTGCATCATCTCCTTGTACGTCAGCACGTCCGGCCCGCCGACGTCGAAGGAACGGTTGACGTCGTCGGGCAGCATGGCGCAGCCGACGAGGTAGCGCAGCACGTCGCGGATGGCGATCGGCTGCAGCCGGATGCCCACCCACTTCGGGGTCACCATCACCGGCAGCCGCTCGGTGAGATAGCGCAGCATCTCGAAGCTTGCCGAGCCCGACCCGATCACCACCGCGGCTTGGAGCACCGCGGTCGGCACGGAGGAGTCGAGCAGGATCTTGCCGACCAGCTTGCGGCTGGCCATGTGGGTGGACAGTTCTTCACCGTCGGGGGCGAGACCGCCGAGGTACACCAGCCGGTGGACGCCAGCTGTCTCCGCAGCCGTGGCGAACGTGTGCGCGATCCGGGACTCGGTGTCGGCGAAGTCGCTGCCGGAGCCGATCGAGTGCAGCAGGTAGTACGCGACGTCGACACCGTCAAGGGCCCTGAGCACGGCCTCCGGGTCGGTCGCGTCCGCCACCGCGACCTCGACGTCGTCGGACCACGGGTGGCCCTCCACCCGACGCTCGTCGCGCACCATCACCCGCACCCGGTGACCGGCCGCGAGCAGGCCGGGGACCAGCCGGCCGCCGACGTAGCCGGTGGCCCCGGTGACCAGGCATCGCCGGCCCGTTGGCGTGGTCATGCGCTGCCCGGTGGGGTGTCGCCCGCAGGGTCACCCTGGCGGTTCGCGGCAGCGTCGCCGCTCGGCTCGTCGGTCGGGCCGCCGACGGACTGGTCCTCGCTGGTCCACACCACCCGCTGCGGGAAGGGCGGGATCGCGATGCCCAGCTCGTCGAAGCGGTCCTTGATCCGCTCGCGCAGCTCGCGGGCGACGTTCCACTGCTCCAGCGGTGCGGTCTTGAGCACGATGCGGATCACTATCGAGTCGGGATCCCAGCGTTCGACCCCCCACACCTCCGGTTCCTCGAGGATGAGCGGCTGGTACGCCGAGTCTGTGCAGAGCACCTGTGCGGTCTCCGCGAGGACTTCCCGGATGCGTCCCAGGTCTTCGCCGTACGCAACCGGGATGTCGAGCACGGTGCGAGCCCAGTTCTGGCTCATGTTGCCGACCCGTACGATCTCGCCGTTGCGGACGTACCAGACCGTCCCGTTGACGTCGCGCAACCGGGTGACCCGCAGGCCGACCGCCTCGACGGTGCCGGTGGCCTCGCCGATGTCGATGACGTCACCCACCCCGTACTGGTCCTCGAGGATCATGAAGACGCCAGACAGGAAGTCGGCCACCAGGCTCTGCGCGCCGAATCCGAGCGCAATCCCCAGAATGCCGGCGCTGGCGATCAAGGGGCCGATGTCGTAGCCGAGCTCGGCGACCACCATGAAGGCCACCACGGTGAACACGACACCTGTCGTGATCGACTTCAGCAGCGAACCCATCGTGTAGGCACGCTGCTCGCGCCGCTCGAAGGCGATGGGGCTGGCCGTCGCGAGCGTCTCGCTCGCCTTGCCGCGTTGCAGCACACCCGGGACCGTGCCGACCGCGGCCTGGTGGGTGAGCCTGCCGATCAGACGGTGCAGAAGCCAGCGGACGGCGAGGCCGGCGACGAGCAGCCC
>JALYQN010000410.1 GCA_030855835.1 Actinomycetota bacterium
GGCTGGCACCGGGCCGGACGGCGGGCAGCCGAGCGGCCCGAGCGGCCCGAGCGGCCCGAGCGGCATCGTGTCGGTCGACTCGCAGAGCCACCCCACCCTGGTCGGCCACCTCGCGCACGGCGTGGCCCGGATTACCGGGCTGCCGGTGCTCACCCAGTTCAGGCTCGACGAGCGGGCGGCCTCGACCGGGCACGGCGCCACCAACTCCGCCCAGCGGCTGGCTGCGGTGTCGGGGCGATACCGGCTGGACGACCCCGCCTCGGTCCAGGGACGCCACGTACTGCTCGTCGACGACCGGGTCGTGACCGGCTGGACGCTCGCCATCTGCGCCCGCGCGTTGCGCCGGGCCGGTGCGAGCGCCGTCCTGCCGCTGGTCTTGTCCACCGATGCCTGAGGTCGCCGGGCCGTCGGACCGAACCGTTACCCGATCACAGGCAACCGAGGTGACGGCTCGCACGTCTACTGCGTGACCGGTCCCGTTGACGAGACCGGCGACGAGCCGGACGAGGGAACCATGCGCAGGCACACCAGGCTTCTCGGGTCCGCGGCGGCGTCACTCGCACTCGTCACACCGACCGGATGCGCCTCGGACGCGTCCAACCGCGACGGTATGTCGCCGGTGGACGACCCTCCCGGCCGTACCGTGGCGCGCGTCGACGTGGACGGCGACGGCGGACGAGACCTGGTCGGCTACCGGGTGCTCCGCGGCGACCGGGTACGCATCAGCGTCCGGACCGGGAGCTCCGGCACCGACCGCCGCCTGCTCGACACCGGGCTGTGGCCCGGCCGCGGCGGCGACTGGCACGGCGCTGTGCCGCTCGATGGGCAGCCCGGTGCCGAGCTCGTCGTCGGGACCACCATGGGCGCACACACCCCGCTGTTCACCGTGCTCACCATGCGGGACGGTCGGCTGCGCGTGCAGCCAAGCCCGGTCTCGGGAGCCCGCGAGTGGTACGTCGACGCGTTCGCCGGCGGCTATGCCGGCTGGACCCGCACCAGCACCGACAACGAGGTCTGGGCTGTGTCCCGCACGGTGTTCCGTGCGGGCTCCGGCCGGCTGTGGGAGGGCGAGCAGCGCCGCTTCCGGTGGGGTTCCGACGGCTGGGTGGGCGACGGCCGGCGAGCCCTGCGTGTGCGCGGCCAGCGGGCCGCCGCCCGGATCGGCGGGTGGCACGTCCCCGGGCTTCCCCGCTGGCCAAGCCCCTGACGTCACGCCGACTTCTGGGCTGACTCCTTGGCCGCCGACCTCATGGCCTGCTTGTGGGCCCGCTTGCCCGCCTGGTAGTCGGCCAGCGCCTCGGCGGAGTCGACGTCTCCTAGCGTCGGATGCGCCGGCACCAGGTCCTGGGCGGCCGCCACGTCGAACCGCTTGGCGAGCACGGCGCCGAGCGAGGTGACCTTCATGTCCCCGAAGCCCGGCAGGGCGGCCAGGTTGGCGCGCAGCGCCGGACCGTCCTCGGCGTCGGTCCACAGCCGCGACGCCTCACCGTCGTAGTGGTCACGTACGTACGCCGCCAGCCGCTGCACACGAGCGGCCATCGCCCCTGGGAAGCGGTGGATCGCCGGCCTGGCTCGGAGCACCGGCTCGAGCTCCGCCGCCGCCACCGTGGCGGCATCTATCGCACCCAGCCGCTCCCGTAGCACCAGCGGGCCGGAGAAGGCCTTCTGCACGGTGACCTGCTGGTCGAGGGCGAAGCCGATCAGCAACGCAATCGGATCGATGAGCGCGTTGGCCTCGTCGGAGCCGGTGAAGTGCAGTCGCTCGGGCACGGCGTCAGCGTATCCGCCATGCTGACGAGGTGATCGCCGCTCAGGTCGCCACCGCGCTGACCCTGGGTCTGTCACTGGGACTTCCGCTGGGACTTCCGCTGGGACTTCCGCTGGGCCCGTCCCCGGGACCTCTCGCCGGGTCACCGACAGGGCCGACCGGCGAGAGACCCGACCGAGACCGCATCGTCTCGGCGGAGCAGCCGGGCACCTGCCACGACCCCGGGCGTCAGCTGCGGTCACCTGCGCGTCCCGCTGGACCGCCGGGACGCCTCGGCCGGCACCGTCCGGCTGCACTACGAGCTCTACCCGCGCCGCGACCGCAGCCGCCCGCTGTTGGGCACGATCGTGGCCGTCGAGGGCGGCCCCGGCTACTCGACCACCGGCAGCCGGACGTACTACCGCGACCTGTTCGAGCCGCTGCTCGACCGGCGCCGGCTGCTGCTGGTCGACAACCGGGGCACCGGCCGCTCCGAACCGATCGACTGCCCCCAGCTGCAGGCCTACCGCGGCAGCTACATCACCGCCGTCGCGCGGTGCGGCCGCCAGCTGGGCTCGGCCTCTGACCTGTACGGCACCGCATTCGCCGCCCGGGACCTGGTGGCCGTACTCGACCGGCTCGGGATCGAGCGGGTCGACCTGTAC
>JALYQN010000412.1 GCA_030855835.1 Actinomycetota bacterium
GGTCACGGACGACGTGCAGCACGTAGTGGTCGAACGTGCCCATACCGGCCAGCACCGCGGCGTCTTCGGGACGCTTGGACGAGTCGATCACGACCCTGGCGCCGGTGACATCAACCAGGCTGGAGTAGAGGTCCGCCGTGACCCCGCGTAGGCCAGCCAGGGCCGACCACTGCGACCGGCCCCCGCTCGCGCTGCGGAGCAGCCGGAGGCGGTTTCGTCGAGCCATCAGCTCCCGCTCCCAGAGACCTATCTCCCCGGTCATCCGATCGCCGCTGCGGTCGATCTGCTGAGCCGGTGTCACCCCTAACGCGGCCTCAATCACCTGTGACCAGATCGGGCACCGGGCCGGGGGTAGACCGCAGCCGCAGGGGCGCTGCTCGGACAGGCTGCGGCCCCAGACCCAGTGCAGCTCGCCGGCGTTGAAGAACCCGGTTGCCTGGCCCAGGATGGCCGCGAGCACGGTCGTCCCGCTGCGCCCGGTGCCGACGATCGACAACACCTTGACCTGGCTCACCGGATCAGCCGCCGTACGACCGGAACGCTGCGCAGCTCGGGGAAGGTGTCACCCAGCTCCAGCGCGTGCCTGTTGCCGAGCAGGACCACCAGCGAGGCCACCGCGGCGGCGACCAGGTCCAGGACTAGTCCGAAGCCCAGCAGCTGGAACCCCCACAACGCCGCCGCGGCCGCGACGATGAGGGCGTAGCAGCCGAGGTAGCTGCGCTCGATGAACGCCGTACCCAAACACCCCCGCAGCGCCCACTGGTTCAGCAGGTTCTGGACCAGCAGCGCCGCGCAGTTGGCCGTCGCCGCACCGATCGCGGCGAACTGCGGGACCAGCAGGAAGCACAGCCCGATGTTCAACGCAAGCACAATGACGTTCACCAGCACCAGGTAGCGGATGCGTCCGAAGATCTGCAGCGTGAAGGAGTTGAAGCCGAGGATGGCGTTGAGGTAGTACCCGACGGCCAGGATTGCCAGCACCGTCGCCGCGTCGGCGTAGCGCTCGCCGAAGAGCACCACGGTCGTCTGCTCGGCCAGTGGTCCGGTGAGGGCGAAGATCGGGAAGGTCAGCACCGCCATGAAGACGGCCGTGTGCCAGTAGCTGTGCCGCAGGCCCGGCACGTCGTCGCGAGCATGCAAGCGGGCGGCTACGGGCAGGAAGAGCGTGATGAACGCGGCGGTGACGGCGATGTTGAGGCGTGCCGAGTTGTAGACCGCGCGGTAGTTGGCCACCTCCTCCACCGAGTGGTAGAAGCCGAGGATCAGCACTCCGCCCACGTTCAGCGACAGCAAGACGAGCTCGCTGGTGATCAGGGGGACAGAGAACGCGAAGACCGCGCGGAACGGCAGCACCACCTGACGGATCTTGAACTGGGCCAGCAGCTCCTGCTCGCGCAGCACCTGGACGAGCAGGACCGCGTAGATCAAGATCCCGAACGACGCGGCGGTCACGTATCCGATCGCCAGGAAGGTCACGTCGGCGTCGATCGCCACCAGCACCAGCACCACGACCAGACGGAGTCCTGGTGTCAGCAGGTACTTGCGGAAGAAGATCGCCCGCGGCTTGCTGAACACCGCGAAGAGCGAGACGAACACCTGGTCCAGCGCCTCGATCGGCGACAAGATGATCAGGATGAGCACCAGCCGGATCGCCGTCGGACTGTCCACGGCTGTGCCGACGAGCGCGTCGCTGAAGATGAACAAGGCGCCGATAGTGACGACGCTGGTGATCGCGATCGTGCCGACCGCGAGCAACAGCGCGCCGAACATGCGGTTGTAGTCGCGCTGCTCCTGGTAGGTGGCCATGAACCGGCTGAGCAGCTTGCCCTGGCCGAGGCTCAGCAGCGTCCGGGCAGCAGCGGCCAGCGCCAGCGCATAGGCGAAGGCGCCGAAGTCGGTCTTGGTCAGCGCGCGCACGATGATGACCTGCGTCACGAGGCTGATCCCCATGGCCGCGACCCGTCCGACCACCAGCAGCGACGAGCCGCGCACCTGCCGGCGTCCGATCGCCGTGGCGCCCCCAGCCTGCATGAGCTCCCCTACTGTGTGCGCCACTCGAGCAGCCGGACCAGCAGTCGCCGGCCCGGTCGCAAGCCTAGGTCCTCCGCCCGCCCCGGGTGACGGCTTCCGAACGGCCACCGAGCCGGCCACGGCGGGGCGCGGCCCGCCGGTAGCATCTAGCATCCCGCCCGGTGCCATCGTGCGGGGTTCTACGGTGCTCCTGGGGGACGACCGATGACGGCCAGGGTGGGTGGCGACGGGGCCGACGCCGGGGCAGACCGCGGCCGCGACCACAGTGACCGGGACCATGTCCGCGGCTCGGTGCTGCTGCTCGTGGGACGGCTGGTGTCGCTGCTCTTCACGGTCGCTACGCAGGTCGTCATCATCCGGGCCCTTGCCAAGAGCGACTACGGCGTGTTCGCGTACGCCCTCACGCTGGTGGCCTCGGGCCGGATCCTGCTCAGCCTCGGCCAGGGCAAGCTGCTCAGCCGGTTCATGTCGAAGTACGAGGAGGAACGCGACTACCCGCGGATGTTC
>JALYQN010000425.1 GCA_030855835.1 Actinomycetota bacterium
GCCTCCAGCAGGTCCACCACACCCTTGCGCGCGGTCAACAGGCCGACGTACAGCACGCGGGGAGGGTCGCCTGCGGTGCGCGCCTCGGCGGAGCTGCCGAGGGGAACGCCGTTGTCGACCAGACATACCCGGTCGTCCGTCAGGGTTCTGCGCAGCGCCGCCTCGCCGATGGTCCATACCGCCACGACCTTGTCTGCCGGTGCCATCGCCAACCGCATCAGCGCGCGGTTGAGCCGGTGCTTCAGCCAGAACTCCACGTTGCCACCGTGCGCGTGCACGATCCCGCGGCATCCGCGTAGCCTTCCGGCCGCCACCAGGAGGCCGGCGCGGAGCACGGTCACCGCTGGAGCGAGCGCGGAGTGGACGTGCACGACGTCGTGGCCACGGGACGCGCGCCACACCGAGAGAGTGTCGCGCAGGGTGCGGGTCACGTTGGCAAGGGTGGTACGGCCGCCTTGCGGGGTGTCGCTGTGCGCGACGTTGAGAAAGGTCAGCTGGTGCTCGGCGGCCAGCTCGCCGTGGCGCAGGCTGTCCAGGAAGCTGGGAATGCCGCCACGGTCGGGTGCCCCCTTGCCGACGAGCAGGATGCGGCTCATGTGGCCCGCGCCGCGTACTGCTCGTACAAAGCGTCGGCCTCCTGGAGCAGACGTGCTGTGCGCGGGTCCTCGAGCAGGCACTCCAGCTCGGCCTTGCGCTGCTGGCGGCTCGCCGACGGCCGGCCCACATGGGACTCCACCACCTCGCCGAGGCATTCCAGCTTGTTCATCTCCTCGACCAGTGCGAAGGCCCGCTCCTGGTTCTCCGCGGTCGCATCGAACGAGACGAAGGCGGTCCCGAAGCGCCTGTTCACGCGCGCTGTCACGACACCGAAGTCCTTGATCACTTCCTCGAACAGCCCTACGACGAAGCCGTCACGCGCCTGCCAAGCTGTGCGGTAGAAGTCCAGGTACTCCATCAGCCCATCGGCCGGGGTCAGGGTAGGGCGGCGCACCAGGTACGACAGCACGGCGTCGCGGGGTCGGCGGACGAGGACCACGGTCGGGCGGGCTAGCCGCACCGCCCGCACCACATGCTGAGCCCCGTGCAGGTGACGCCCGATGTGCAGGTCGGGGCCGTTGGCGACGATGAACGCCGCGACACTGAACGTGTTGCCCGACCGGAGGAAGCCCTCCATCACGAGAGCGGTGTCGCGGCGGGCAAGCGTGGCTCGCTTCCCGCTGCGGACGTACATCGCCGCATCCCACAGGTACTGGGTGTTGGCCAGTGGCCGCCGCACATGGTGACGCAGCCGATCCACCTCGCGCCGCAGAGTCATATGCACACGCTACGCGCGGTAGCCGGGCGTGGGTGGAGAAATGGCGCGAGCACCGTCTCCCAGGCGGTCCTGCGCCATCGAATCAACGGCCCTTGGTGCGCACCAGCGCCCACGCGTCGCGCACGTCTTGCAGCGATCGGCCGCGCTGCACCTTGCGGAAGGCGTCACTCATCCGCACTGATGTCCGGGTGCGGGTTCTGGCCAGCGCGCGCTCCGCCCGTAACGCCCGGTCCGCCAGCTCCTCGATGCTCGCGTCGATGAACAGCGGCTCCGGGCGCTCGTCGAAGTCGACCTCGTCGGACCATGCCCGCCGCCGGACCATCAGCTCGTCACCGTTCGGCAGCCAGCGCCCGGCAACGCCGGTGGGCAGCAGGGACCCCCGCACCGACGGGTCGACCGCCTGGTAGCCGAAGTAACCCCCCAGCCGGGCGGTGCTCTTCAGTGCGACTTGGTCCGCCTCGGTCGCGGTGCGCAGCCAGTTGCTGGCCCGCTTGTCGTCGATCGCGTCGCGGGTGATGGTGCTGCCGTCGACCACCCGGGGTGCGCCCTGCTCCTGCTGGACCCGGTGATGCTCGAGCAGCCGCGGCGACCATGGCTCGCCGAGCCAGCCCATCAGCTCTCGCAACACCGGCTCGCCGTCGGTCAGCAGGTCCTCGTAGCGACACAGCACGAACCGATCCCCCAGCTCGGTGCCCGCCCGCACGAGGTCGAGATTGATGGCCGACCAGTACGACAGCGCGTCGGCGAACGAGTAGTGGAAGCTTTTGCGCAACGAGGCGGCGACGCCCCCGGGGTGCCGGACGATCCCGACGAACACCGCGTCGGGGAAGATCTGCGCCATCTCGGCGATGTGCCCGGTGTGAAACGGCGTCTTCTCGCCCCACCGCTGTTTTCCACGGGCCTCGGCGTAGCGGCGGAACACGCCGGCGTAGAACTCGCGCAACCGGGCGTCGAACTCCGGCTCGGTCCAGTCCAGCCGCCGGTACCAGCCGTCGCCGTTGCGCCAGTTGGGGATCGACTTGGCCGCCATGACCGCGCCCATGAACCCCGTCTCCGCCCCGATCGCGATGCTGGGGTGGCTGTCCAGGATCAGTCGCAGTAACGTGGACCCCGAGCGCATCGAGCCCACCACGAAGACCGGGCCTCCGCCCGACACCTGCGCCCGGTCCCCGTGGGTTGGGTTTGCCGGGTTGTTCTCAGCCATGCTGCGCGTTCTCAGCCATGTCGCCGAGTATGCCGCCAAGTCGGCTCAGCGATGCCCGATGAGCTCTGGCTCGACCGCAGCGCGCGCCTTGTCGGCCGCCTCACGAGACGCCAGGTTGCGCGACACCACCACGACGATCATTGCCATCCAGAAGAACTTGAACTCGAGGTTCGACAGGAACGAGGCTGCGACGACGGTAGCGACCAGGCCGCTCAATGGTGGGGCGCGCAGACCAGCGGGCAGCCGGATTGCCTCGACCAAACTGACCAGCAACCCCGCGACAAGCAGGAGCAGTCCGGGCAGTCCGAGCTCGATCGCGGCCAGCAGCCACACGTTGTGCGGCTCGTACGCACCGGATCCGACCAGGACTCGGGCCTCCGGAACGCTCGCCTGGGTGTCGGCGTACACGTCGGGGAACGTCCCCCATCCCGCGCCGAACCCGCAGTACTCCGGGCAAGCCGCCAGGCCCACCCGCCAGATGTCGGTGCGTCCCGAGCTCGAGGTTGTCTCGACGGTACGTTCGCCGATGCCGAACGGGTGGGCGACGAAAACGAAGCCTCCCACCACGAGGCCGACCAGCGAGTAGCGCAGCAGCGTCTTGCGGCCGGTCGGTGCGACCAGTAGCAGGGCCACCAGGGCCACAGCAGTTGCCACTAGACCCCCGCGCGATCCGGTCATCAGCACGCCGCCGAGCATCAGCGCCGACGCCCCCGCATAGGCCAGCCTGTGGGTGCGGTCGCCGGCAGCGACGGCCCGGGTCAGGCTGATCGCCATCGGCAGCACCAGCGCGACCGCCTGGTTGTTCGGCCCCAAGAGGTCGTTGCCGAAGCGGCCGTCCGGCGCGATGCCGACGCCGGGAGTGTCGGAAGGGAAGCCGCCGAGAACGATGAGCTGGAACAGGCCGTAGCCGACGGCGGCGAGGCCGCCGGCAAGCAGTCCGTTCTCGAGCCGCCGCAGGATGTGCCGATCGACCGGGCTGAGTGCGACAAAGACGAAGATGAGGATCAGGCTGCCGAGGATGATGAAACCGCTGGTGGTGCGGTCCGGTGTCAGGCTCCACAGCACCGATGCGCCGGCGATGCCGAGGAACAGCAGCCAGATCGGCACGGAGAGGGACAACCGGATCCCGTCACCGCCGCGCCGCCGCACCAGCTGGAGGACGAGGCCGGCGCCGAGAACGATACCGACCAGCGACGACAGGGAGCCGAACCGCGACGGCCCGACGGACAACACGCTGCTGAATGGGATGAGCGCCGCGTACAGGGGCAGCGCCACCCGCATCGGTTCCCGCAGGCAGACCAGGACGACCGCAACGACCACGGGGGCAGCAGCCAGCCCGAGCAACAGCTGTGGCGTCATCGACCCGGGCCCTCTCGTTGATCAGCCCACACAGCTTAGCCGCCGCGACGCCGGCTCGTCCGAGCGATGGCGGGATAGCCGCAGCGAGCCGACTGCGCCGATCGACTGCGCCGATCGACTGCGCCGGTCCAGTCGCCGGGCTAGGGTGCGGCGGGTCCAGCAGGGTCACGACGGCAGGAGCTCGGTGTGCACACGGGTCGGTTGCCGAACCTGCTGGTAGTGGGGGTGCCGAAGGCCGGGACCGGCTCACTGTTCGCCTACCTGACGCAGCACCACGACATCTGTGGAGCCGACGAGAAGGAGATCGGCTTCTTCAACTACTACAACCCGATGCGCCATTCCGGTGCGCCGCCGCCGGTCGAGTCCTACATGGCGCACTTCGCGCGCTGCGGCAACGAGCGCTACGCGATGGAGGCGACCCCGACGTACTCGTACGGAGGGCGGCCGGTGATCGACGCGGTGCAGCACGTCCTCGAGCGGCCGAAGATCATCATCTCGCTGCGCGATCCGGTGGACCGGTTGTGGTCGGCCTACACGTTCCAACGGTCCCTGGGCAACATCACCGGCCTGCAGTCTTTCGACGCCTACCTCGACGCCTGCGAGCGACGCAAGCGCGACGGCAGCGACCTGGTACCTCGCGACCACCTGCACGGGCTCTACATCGGCTACTACGGCGACTACATCGGCGGCTGGCTCGATTCGTTCGGCGACGACCTGCGGGTCGTCTTCGCCGAGGAGCTGTCCCGTGACCCGGTCACCGTGGTGGACGGACTGTTCAGGTGGCTGGACCTCGGCACCGGGACCAGTCCATCCCTCGACCTGGCCCCCCGGAACACGACGAAACATGTCCGCAGCCAGCGTGCGGCCCAGCTGGTCTACTCGCTGAAGCGGTCCACAGAGACCCTTGGACGCCTGCACCCTGGCATCAGGAGACCGCTGCGCCGCGCCTACGAGCGGGTCAACGCGGGCAGGTCATCAGAGCAAATGACCCCGGAGCAGCGACGACGGGTGGCCAACCTGTACCGGGCCTCGAACCTGGCGACTGGGCGGCTGCTCGCCGCCCGGGGCTACGACCAGCTGCCCGCATGGCTGCAGGCGACGGGCGCGCGCGACTGACGACGCCCGGAACGGCGCGCTGCGTGTGCAGCACGTGAACGCCGGCTGAAGACTGCTGGGCCAGGCGTCCATTCGGCGATGCTTGCGCTGTTTCCCTCGTACGCTTGGAGTGCGAAGCCCCTGGCAGGTCGGCCGGAGCAGGCGACGTCGACGACCAGGAGTGAGGGTGGGTGACCGCGTGAGCGACGGGCTGCTCGACGTCTGGCCGCCGCTGACCCCGTTGGCATACTTCAGGCGTACGGTCACCGGACTGCCGTTCCCGTTGGAGGCGCCCGGCTGCCGGCTCCATGTGCGGCCACTACATGCCCTGTACGCCGGGCTCACGGCGCTCGGGTTGCAGCCTGGCGACCAGGTCCTGGTGCCGGCCCACCATGATGCCCTGCAGGTCGAGGTCCTGATGCGGGCAGGTCTCGCCTGTGTGTTCTACGGTTCGACGCCGGATCTGGAGCCGGACGAGGAAGAGCTCACAGACCGGCTCGGCCCACGGAGTCGGGGTCTCTACCTGAGCCACCTGCTGGGGTTCCCGCGCGACTCCGCCCGCTGGCGGCGCTGGTGCGACGAGCGCGGGCTGGTCTTGATCGAGGATGCGACGCAGGCATGGCTGGCGACCTCCCACAGCGAACCGGTCGGCACGCACGCAGACCTCTCGATCCACGGCCTCGACGCGATGCTGCCGCTGCCGAACCTCACCGCCGCGCTGGTCCGCTCGGGGTCGCTCGAGTCAACCGACAGCAGGCGGCGCGAGCGCGGCCTCGGTCTAAACCGGGTTGCCATGCGACACCGGGCGTGGGTGGCAGGGAAGTCCGGTGTGGTCCAGGGGCTGGTCGACTGGTCGACCGCGAGAGACCCGGACGAGCCCGGCAGGTCGGACCTCGTCGACGGCGAGATGGCGCTCGGTGATGTGGCGTTGGACGACCATACGCTTCGGCCGGGACCAGTGGGTGCGTTCCTGCTGGCCCGCCTGACCGGAGGGGATCCGGCCCGTGCCCGCCGCGAGAACTACCGGTTGCTGCAAGAACAGCTCGCTGACTTGGTCCCCTCGCCGTTCGACCAGCTGCCGGACGGCGCCGCACCGCTGGTGTTCCCCATCGAAGTGCCGGACAAGCACCTCGCTGCCCGGCGGCTGGCCGACCGGCAGGTGCGCTGGACGAACGTCTGGTCCAGCCCGCACCCGTCCGTCCCACCGAGTCAGGCGGCAACCGCAGCCCGCGGTCGTGCGGGGACGGTCGGGCTGCCCGTGCATCAACGACTCAACACGATCGAGCTGGATCGGATCGCCGAGGCGGTCCGCCCGTCGGTGCGACGCGATGAGCGGTTCTACATCGACCAGGTCGACGACCTGGACGCACTGCGGGACGAGTGGACACCGTTAGCGGTGCAGACCAGCAACATCTTCGCCACCTGGGAGTGGCACCGGACCTGGTGGGATCACTTCGGCAACGGGAACAGACTGGCTATCACGACGCTACGCGACGTGCGCGGAACGCTACGGGGTGTGGTTCCGCTGTACCTGTGGAAGCAACGGCCCGTGCGCATCGCCAGGTTCCTCGGCAATACCGCCGGTGACCAGCTCGGACCCATCTGCGCTGCCGGCGACGAGGCGGCGGTCGGCCGCACCATCCGTGGCCTCGTCCGCGGTGGCCAGGAATGGGACATGGTGCTCGGCGAGCAGCTGCCGGGTGGCTGCGCCTGGGGCAAGCGTCTGTCCGGCCGGGTAGTCAGCCGGGAGGGCAGCCCAGTGGTGCGGTTCGCCGGCACCTGGGAGGAGACGTCCGGTAGGTGGAGCCGCAGGCTGCGCAAAGAGCTACGCCGCGACGAGCGTCGCCTGCGCGACGACCATGATCTGCAGATCACGACGCTGGCCGCCGACGGCGACCTCGAGACCGAGCTGGACATTTTCTTCACCCTGCACCGGGCCAGGTGGCCGGACCGTACCCGCTTCGAGCAGCGCGAGAGCTTCCACCGCGACTTCGCCCGGCAGGCTTTCGACAAGGGCTGGCTGCGCCTGCGGATCGCCACCGCTGACGCCAAGCCCGCAGCCGCTCGCCTGGGCTTCCGCTACCGCGACATCGAGTCCGGTTACCAAAGCGGCTGGGATGCAGATTACTCGCGCTACTCCCTGGGAATTCTGCTCGCCGCAGACACGATCCGCGTCGCGCACGAGGACGGGATGAAGGAGTTCCGGTTCCTGCGGGGCGGGGAGGACTACAAGTACCGATTCGCCAACGCCGACCCCGGCCTCGAAACCGTGATCTTGTCCCGCGGCGCGACCGCGGGGCTGGCCACCGCGGGGGTCGCGTTCAAAGGCACCGCCGTGCCTCGGTACATGCGGCGGCTCATGGACCCGAATGACTGACCGCCTCCGTCTGCCCAACCTCATCATCGCGGGTGTCGCCAAGGCGGGGACGACCTCGCTGTTCAACTATCTGGCCCAGCACCCTGACATCTGCCCGGCCGACGTCAAGGAGACGCGGTACTTCGACCCACTCCGGTTCGGGGAGACTGCCGGCCCGCTCGAGTCCTACGCCGATCACTTCCGGCACTGGCGGGGCGAACAGTACGCGGTAGAGGCGACCCCGGGATACTTCCACGGTGGACAGCGGATCGCGTCCGCCATCAACCAGACCTGCCCGCATGCGCGTGTCCTGGTTCTCCTACGATCGCCCTCCGATCGGTGCTGGTCGTACTACCGGTTCGTGAAGAGCCGGGCGTCCATCCCGGCCGACATGGACTTCGAGTCCTACCTCGACCGCTGCGAGGACCTGCACGCTCGCGGACTCGACGAGTTGCGGCAGAACCGGTCGTTCCTGGGCCTGGGCGGCGGCTGCTACGCCAAGTGGATGGGCGGTTGGTCGGCCGAGATGGGTGACCGGCTGAAGGTCGTCTACTTCGACGCACTGGAAAGTGGTGCGTCTGGCACCATCCAGGACATCTGCGCGTGGCTGGGCATCGAGGTCGACGTGGTGGACGGGTTCGACCTCGCGGTCGAGAACAAGACCGAGCAGGTGCGAAGCAGACCGGCACAGCGCCTCGCGCTGGCGCTCAACCGTCGGGCCGAGGGATACTTCCGGCGACATCCGGCCACGAAGCGGCGCTTGCGCAGCCTGTACTACCTGGCCAACCGCGAGCCGTCGAGGCTGACGGTGTCAGACGCCGCGGCCCGGCGGATGGCCGACTTCTACCGCCCCTACGACGATCTGCTGGCACAACAACTGGACGCCATGGGCGTGGCTCCGGCACCGTGGTTGGCCGGGGCCTACTGACTGCACCACCGGTGGCGCGCCTCACCTGGCAGTAGCGGACCCGGCGTAGCCGTAGCGGAGCAGCAACGGCATGGTTGCGGCCCGTACGGCTAGCTGACGCCCTCGTGGCAGCCGTCGTAGCCACTGGTCGTCCAGTGCGATCTCGACCGGTCCGGTGCGGAAGCGGTCGAGGTTGCCGAGCAAGCTGTGGTTGGGTTCAAGGACAGCGGTGTCGGCGCTGACGAAGGGCGTCGGGGCGTCCTCGCGCATGAACGTCACGATCTCCGCCACGGTGTCCCGGGGACGCGCGACGAAGTCCTCGTACCTGATGAACAGCCATCGGTCCGACGGAACCCGACGGTGTAGCAGCTCGGCGCTGATGTTGGCTTCCATCCAGGCCAGGACGACCTTGGACGGGCGGATCGGACGCATCACGATGCTGCCGTCGGTCGACGACTTCGACCGACTCCAAGCGAACACCACCGCGCGCGGGTCACGGACGACGTGCAGCAC
>JALYQN010000432.1 GCA_030855835.1 Actinomycetota bacterium
ACCTACGACGCCATCGGCTTCTGGGCCCCGACCTTGCTGATCATCCTGCGAATGATCCAGGGCTTCTCCACCGGCGGAGAGTACGGCGGTGCCGCCACGTTCATGGCCGAGTACGCACCCGACAACAAGCGCGGCTTCTACGGCAGCTTCCTCGAGTTCGGCACCCTGGCCGGCTTCGCCCTCGGCGCCTTCTTGATGCTCGGGTTCTCGTTGTGGCTGGGCGACGCGAGGATGGAGGACTGGGGCTGGCGGCTGCCCTTCCTCGTCGCCGGGCCCATGGGAGTCGTCGGTTTCTACCTGCGCTCGAGGATGGAGGACACCCCGGTGTTCCGCGAGCTCGAGGAGGCCGGTGAGAAGGAGGAGGAGACCGCCACCCAATTCAAGGATCTGGTGGCCGGCTACTGGAAGCCGCTGCTCCTGCTGTCCGGGCTGGTGGTGGCGTTGAACGTCGTGAACTACACGCTGCTCAGCTACATGCCGACCTACCTCCAGCAAGAGCTCGGACTGAGCAGTGACGGCGCGCTGGTGGTGCCCATCATCGGCATGCTGGTGATGATGGTCTTCGTCCCGTTCGCCGGCGCACTGTCGGACCGGGTCGGGCGCAAACCGATGTGGTGGGTGTCCCTGGTCGGGCTGTTCGTGCTGGCAGTCCCGATGTACCAGCTGATGGCCACCGGGACCGTCGGAGCGGTGGTCGGCTTCGCGGTGCTGGGACTGCTGTACGTGCCACAGCTGGCGACCATCTCCGCGACCTTCCCGGCGATGTTCCCCACCCACGTCCGCTTCGCCGGGCTCGCCATCGCCTACAACGTCTCGACGTCGCTGTTCGGCGGCACCGCACCGGCGGTGAACGACAGGTTGGTCGACTCGACGGGCAGCAACCTGGTGCCCGCGTTCTACATGATGGGGGCGTGCCTGGTCGGTGCACTGGCTTTGATCTTCGTCACCGAGACCGTGGGCTGCTCCCTGCGTGGTCGGGGCGTCCCCGGTGTCATCTCCCGCCCGGCTGGCAGGCGTCCCGGCTCGCGGCGCCCCGCCAAGGCGTGACTCGGGGCGACACCGCAACCGTACGGCGATGTAGCCGGCGAGGCTTAGGTGGCGACCGCCACCACCGAGTCGGCCCAGACGGAGGCAGCTTCCTCGACGTGCTCGGGTCCCACCACCAGGGCCGGGACGAAGCGCACGACTTGGCCCCAGGCGCCGCAGGTGAGCAGCAGCAGCCCGCGCCTGGCGGCTTCCTGCTGCGCAGCCGCCGCGGTGGCGCCGTCGGGACTGCCGTCGGCGTCGCAGAACTCGTTGCCGAGCGTCAGGCCGAGGCCGCGGACGTCGGTGATCCGGTCGCTGCGGGAGGCCACCTCGTCCAGCGCCGACCTCAGCTGGTCGCCGCGCTCGGCCGCGTTCTGCACCAGCTTCTCGTCGGCGATCACGTCGAGGGTGGCCAGCGCCGCCGCACAGGCGACCGCGTTGGCGCCGTAGGTGCCGCCCTGCGACCCCGGCCAGGCCCTGCCCATCAGCTCCGAAGACGCTGCGATCGCGGACAGCGGGAAGCCGGATGCCATGCCTTTTGCGGTCACGAGGACGTCGGCTCGGATGCCGAAGTGCTCGCCGCCCCAGAACCTGCCGGTCCGCCCCCACCCGGTCTGGACCTCGTCGAGCACGAGTAGAATCCCGTGCCGGTCGGCCCGCTCGCGGAGGCCGGCGAAGAACCGTTCGTTCCCAGGCACGTAGCCACCCTCGCCAAGCACTGGTTCGACCACGAACGCAGCAGTGTCCGGCGGAGCGGTGACCGTCTGCAACAGGTAGTCGAGCTGGCGGAGCGCGAAGTCGGTCGACTCCTCGACCGGCCAGCCGAAGTGCGTCGGGTCGGGGAACGGGGCGACGTGGACCCCGCCCATGATCGGATTGAAGCCGGAACGGAACTTCGTACCGGCGGTGGTCATCGAGGCAGCGCCGACGGTACGGCCGTGGAAGCCGCCGTGAAAGACGACGACGTTGGACCGCCCCGTGGCCTGCCGGCTCAGCCGCAGCGCGGCCTCGATCGCCTCCGAGCCGGAGTTCGCGAAGAACAGCCGGTCCAGGCCGGGAGGCAGCACCTCGGCGAGCCGTTCGACCAGGGTCAGCAGCGGCCGGTGCAGCAC
>JALYQN010000434.1 GCA_030855835.1 Actinomycetota bacterium
GCCCGGACCCGCTCGGCGGCCCGCAGCCGCACCGACCTAGCGCGGGGATTGGCCGCGACCTCGTCCGCCGGCGCCCGCTCGGCGCCGCGGGTGAGCAGCCGCAGCTCGGGTGCCCGGTCCTCGGGCACCACCGGGAGGTCGTCCGGCACCTGTGCCCTTGCCCGCGACGTCAGCTCGCGCTTGACGATGCGATCCTCCAGTGACTGATATGCGAGCACCACGATCCGCCCGCCGACGGAGGTGGCGTCCACCGCCGCGGGCAGTGCCCGCCGCAGCACCGTCAGCTCGTCGTTGACGGCGATGCGCAGCGCCTGGAAGGTCCGCTTGGCCGGGTGCCCACCGGTGCGCCGGGCCGGCGCCGGCACGCTGTCGCGCACCACCTCGACCAGCCGGGCGCTGGTGGTGAACGGCTGCCGGACCCGGGTCCGGACGATCGCGTGGGCGATGCGCGCCGCGAACCGCTCCTCGCCGTACGTGCGCAGGATCCGCGTCAGCTGCGCTTCACCGGACTGGTTGAGCAGGTCTGCCGCCGTCGGCCCGGTCGAGGCGTCCATCCGCATGTCGAGGGGGGTGTCCTGCGCGTACGAGAACCCGCGCTCGCTCCAGTCCAGCTGCAACGACGAGACGCCGAGGTCGAACAGCACCGCGTTGATGCCGACGCCGACGCCGGCGCCGGTATCCGGTCCGGTCTCGGGATCGAACGCGGTGTCGAAGACGGCGTGCACCAGCAGTACCCGGTCGCCGAAGCGGGCCAGCCGACTGCGGGCCAGCTCGAGCGCGACCGGGTCGCGATCGAGCCCCACCACGCGTGCCTGCGGGCAGCGGTCCAGCACCGCCTCGCAGTGCCCGCCGAGCCCGACGGTCGCATCGACCAGCACCGCGCCGGGACGCGCCAGCGCCGGCGCGAGCAGCTGTACGACCCGGTCGAGCAAGACCGGGACGTGAGCCCGCCCCGGCACCTGCTCGGGCGTCGACTCGGACATCGGGCTCGGCTCAACCGGCCAGTCGGGTCAGGGCCAGCAACCCCACCGCGGTCAGCGTCGACGCCGCGCAGGAGAAGACCATGACGTACAAGCCGTCGCGCACGTCCTCGCGGATCCGGCGCACCGGCGGCGCATCCGGCGGGTGTACTCCACTCACGACTGTCGACCCTCGTCTCGGTGTCCCGCTGTCTCGGTGTCCCGCTGTCTCGGGTGCGTTCGTACGAGCAGGTCTTCGCCCGTCACCCGAGGTCCGGGAGGAGTCGTCGGCTGGCACCGGGGAAGGTGCGCCAGCAGGCGGGGCGGGGCGAAGGCCTGGCCGCAGGACCGGGACCCGGCTGCGGTGCCTCGGCTCGGTCACTCAGATCACACCCGGCACCACCTCCTCCTCCAGCTCGGAGAAGGCCTGCTCCTGCGCGGCCATGAACTGTGTCCAGGCGGCGCTGTCCCAGATCTCGATCCGGGCGTTTGCGCCGATCACCACGCAGTCACGGCTGAGGTTGGCGTACGCCCGCAGCGCCGGTGGGATGGTGACCCTGCCCTGCTTGTCCGGGACCTCGTCGGCGGCGCCGGAGTAGAAGACCCGCAGGAAGTCGCGAGTGCGCTTGTCGGTCACCGACGCGCTGGCCAGCCGCTCGGTCACCTGGGCGAAGTCACCGCTCGGGAAGGCATAGAGACAGCGGTCCTGGCCCTTGGTCATGACCAACCCCTCCGTGAGCGCCTCGCGGAACTTCGCGGGCAGTGTCAACCTGCCCTTGTCGTCCAGCCGGGGCGTGTGGGTGCCGAAGAACACCGCGACCACCCCTTCCCCGGTTTCTCCACTCTCCTCCACTCTACCCCACAGTCACCCACCGTCAACCACGCCACGGGGGGCCCACCGCCGACCGCTTTCGCCGGCCGGGGCCCCCGACCTGCGCCGCGTGCGAAAATGTCAGGGTCAGTCCCGCACTCCAGGAGGCCAGATGACACAGCCCCAGCCGGGCAGTGCGGCCAGTGGAGCAGCCAGTGGAGCAGCCAGTGGGGACTTCGCGGCGCTCACGGCCACGGCGACCCGGCTACAGCAGACCATCGAGCAGGTGATCGAGGGCAAGGCCGAGGTGGTGCGCGCGGCCCTGACGGTGCTGTTCGCCGGCGGGCACCTGCTCATCGAGGACGTGCCCGGAGTGGGCAAGACCATGCTGAGCAAGACCCTGGCCCGCGCCATCGACGGCACCGTGCGCCGGATCCAGTTCACCCCCGACCTACTGCCGAGCGACGTCACCGGGGTGTCGATCTTCAACCAGGACACCCGGAACTTCGAGTTCAGGCCGGGAGGAGTGTTCGCGAACATCGTCGTCGGCGACGAGATCAACCGCGCCTCACCGAAGACTCAGTCCGCGCTGCTGGAGTGCATGGAGGAGCGGCAGGTCACCGTCGACAACGGCACGTACTACCTCGACGAGCCGTTCATGGTCATTGCCACCCAGAACCCGATCGAGATGGAGGGGACCTACCCGCTGCCCGAGGCCCAGCGGGACCGCTTCATGGCCAGGGTGTCGATGGGCTACCCGGTGCCGACCGCAGAGCTCGCCATGCTAGAGAGCCACACCGGGCTGAGCCCCCTGGACGAGGTCGAGCCGGTGACCAGCGCGGCCGAGGTCGCCAAGCTCGTCGATGTCGTCCGCGGCGTGTTCGTAGCGCCGAGCGTGCAGCGGTACGCGGTCGACATCGTGGTCGGCACCCGCCGCTCCCCCGACCTACGGCTGGGCGCGTCTCCTCGTGCGACCCTGCACCTGGTGCGCGCGGCGAAGGCCTGGGCAGCCCTCGAGCAGCGCGACTACGTGGTGCCGGACGACATCCAGCGGCTGGTCTCGCCGGTGTTGGCGCATCGGCTGCTGCTGGCTCCCGAGGCCGCGATGGGCGGCCGGCTCCCCGAGCAGGTGCTCGCCTCCGCGGTTGCCGCCGTGCCGGTGCCCGACGCGCAGACGCACAGCTCGAAGGGCTGACGGGTGCGGGAGGCGCTCGCGGCACTCACCACAAGAGGGCGCGCCTTCCTGGCCGCCGGGTCGGCGACGGCACTGTGCGCGATCGTGCTCGGCTACGACGCGTTGCTGCGCGTCGGCGTGCTGGCGGCTGCCGTACCCCTGCTGACCGCGGTTGTGGTCAGCAGGGCCCGCTACCGGCTGCGCGCCGACCGTTCGGTGGCACCCGGCCGGGTGGCCGTCGGGGAGACCGCGACCGTAACGCTGCGGCTGGCCAACGAGGGCCGGATGCCGACCGGGCTGCTGCTGCTGGAGGACCGGGTGCCCTACGCACTCGGGACCCGGCCTCGCTTCGTCATCGACCACATGGGGCGGCGGTGGGAACGCGAGGTGTCATACCCGGTCCGCTCGGACGGCCGCGGCCACTTCGAGGTCGGACCGTTGTCCATCCGGGTCAGCGACCCGTTCGGGATGATCGAGCTGGTGCGCACCTTCACCGCCACCACCCGGCTGGTGGTGACACCGACGGTGCACCTGCTGCCCGCGGTGGCGGTGAGCAGCGAGTGGACCGGCTCCGGGGAGCGACGCCCGCGGGCGTTCACGGTCGGCAGCGCCGAGGACGTGACTGTCCGCGAGTACCGCCGCGGCGACGACCTGCGCCGGGTGCACTGGCGCAGCACCGCTCGTACCGGCGAGCTGATGGTGCGGCGCGAGGAGCAACCGTGGCAGAGCCGGGCAACCGTCTTGCTGGACGGCCGGCTGCTCGCACACGAGGGGACCGGCCCGGGCGCCTCGCTGGAGTGGGCAGTGTCCGCGGCAGCCTCGGTGGCGGTCGATCTCACCCGGGCCGGCTTTGCGGTCCGGCTGATCACCGACCACCCGGACGTGGAGGCGTTCACCTGGCACGACCATGTGCTCAGCCCGCAAGCGCAGAGCGGCCCGATCCTCGACCAGCTCGCGGCGCTGCGCCCGTCCAACCAGGTCCGCCTGCTCGACGCCGCGCAAGCCGTGGGCCGACAACCGGGACTGCTGGTGGCGGTGCTGGGTCGGCTGCAGTCTGCCGACGTCCCCGAGCTGTCCCGCGCGGTCGCCACCGGGCGTGGGCTCGGCCTGCTCATCGACGCGGACGACTGGCGCTCCGGCCCGCGGCACGGAGCAG
>JALYQN010000447.1 GCA_030855835.1 Actinomycetota bacterium
TGCCTCGATCCCGTCGACGACGGGCATCCGGACGTCCACGACCGCCACGTCGGGCCGGCGCTCGACGACCAACCGCACCAGCTCGGCGCCGTCTGCAGCCTCGCCCACGACCTGCAGGTCGGGCTGGGCGGACAGCAGCGCGGCGTAGCCGGTCCGGACAACCGGCTGATCGTCGGCCACGACGACCGTGGTCGTCACCCACGGGTGTCGGCCAGGCGGGAGTCGGCCACCGGGACCCGGGCGGTCACCCGGAAGCCCCCGCCCGCGGTCGGGCCGGCCACAAGGTAGCCACCGATCGCCTCGACCCGCTCGGCCATGGTGACCAGCCCCACGCCGGAGTCCGAGCCGGGCGGGACCGTCGAGCGTCCCGGCTCGTTGGTCACCGCGACCTCGAGCTCGTCGCCGTCGCGCGCGAGGCGCAACTCGACCGGGCCGCCTTGCGCGTACCGACGGGCGTTGGTCAGCGCCTCCTGCACCACGCGGTAGACGACGTAGCCGACGGTGTCCGGCACGATCCACGGCGCGTCGATGCCGTCAGCCAGGACCCGGTCCCCAGCGCGGGTCGAACGGAGCACCAGGTCGGGCAGGTCGCGGATGCTCGGCTGCGGCGCCAGCTCCGGGCTCGCGTCCGCCCGGTGCAGCACCCCGAGCACCCCGCGCAGCTCATCCAGCGCCCGCCGGGCGTCGTCGGCGATCTCTGCGAGCACCGCCCGCCCGGCCGGGTTGATCGACTTCTCCGAGTACGGCGCGGTCTCGGCGCGCACGGCGATCAGGGACACATGGTGTGCGACCACATCGTGCAGGTCGGCGGCCAGCCGGGCCCGCTCGGACTGCACCGCGCCCACGTGTGTCAGCTGCGTCGCTCTGGCCGACAGCACCTGGTCCATCGCACCGGAGCGGGCCAGCACGCCGGCCGCGGCCGGCAGCAGCGCCGCGGCGACGACTAACGGTACGAAGTCCGACCAGTACATGTCCGCCCAGACGTGTGCTCGGTTGAACCAACCATTGAGCGCGACGCTGGGATCGACTCTGGTTAGGGACAAAGCACCGAGTGCCCCAAGCACGGGCACGGCGGCACGTTTCCAGGAGCGCACTGCAGCGAGCGCGACCACCACGAGTAGCGCGACAAGCCAAGCGCCCAGCCACCGATGGTCGAAGTACAGCCAAACAAACGGCGCGGCTGCAAGGACTCCTGCCACGGTCGGATGCCGCCATGCCAGCAGGACAGCAGCACATGACACCGCTGAGCCTGCCCAGACGACCGACGCCGGAAACCCTGAGGCAGCGAGCGGCCACAGGCTCAGGGCGACCACAACCGCGACCGTGCCCCAGACGACAACCCGCTGCGCGACCTCCGGAGTGGCCAGCGCGCGCACTGGAGCCGGTAGCGGACGGGACATCGGAGCGAGTGCCATGACAGCTAGTGTCCCTGTCCGCTCAGCGCGTTACCACGGTCTACAGAGGGAAGTCACCTCCCCTAGGCGGGGGACCCGGCCAGCCGGTAGGTCCTTGCGCGTGGGCCGGCGTCAGAAGCCGGCCGAGGCGACCCAGCCGAGGTCGGCGAGCCTCGTGCGCACGAAGACGCGCAGCGCCTCGTCGCCCGCCAGCGCCGCAGCAGTCGCCGCCGCATCATCGAACGGCAGTAGGGCGGCCAGCTCCGGGTCGCCGGCGAGCACCTGATGCACCCGCCGCTGGGTGGTTGCGGCGAGCGGGACACCGCCGGGCGCCAGCACCCCCCACCGAGAGACGTACACCTCAGCAGAGGCCGGCGCGCCCGTCACCGATGCCGGCAACCGCTGCCGCTCGTAGGAGAGCTCGGTCGCGTCCAAGGCAGCGAGCTGCGCGGTGTCGAACCACGACGCCACCACCCGTACGACACCGCCGGGCGCGGCGTATGGCGTGGCCGCGAAATACCCGCCCCGGCTGACGTGCGCCGAGTGGGCAACGGCAAGCCCACCCACGTCGTACGGCAACAACGCCACCCCAGCGTCGACGCCGCCCGCGCGCAGCTTGGCGAACAGCACCGGTGGTGAGCCGTTGCTACCGACCGCCAACACGCAGGTGCGGCCACGCACCAGTGTCTCGGGAACCGGCGCCCCACCCAGGACGATCCACTCGCCGTCGGCCGCGACGACCCCGGGCTGGTCGGCCGGAAACCCGGGGTAGTCCAGAGCGCGCATGCCCCTAGAGTCCCCCTGATGACCGCCTCACCGCAGCCCCCGGAGCGAACGGTCGACGCCGTGGCCGACGGCTACGTGGAGGCGTGGGCGGCCATCGACCCGCTGGGCGCCACCGCAGCCGGAATCTCTGGTCACGACGCCGAGATGACCGACCTGTCCCCGGACGGCTTCGCCGCACGCCACGAGCTGGTCGAGAAGACCCTGACCGTGCTCGCGGCCCTCACCCCGGTGGACGAGCGGGAGGCGGTTGCCCGCGCAGCGATGCAGGAACGCCTCGGAGTGCAGCAGGAGCGTTACCAGGCCGGCCTGGTCGACAGCGAGCTGTCGGTGCTCACCAGCCCCCTGCACGAGGTGCGCGGGGTGTTCGACCTCATGGACACCGACGGCGCGCAAGCGCAGGACAACATCGCCGCCAGGCTCGCGGCCGTTCCCGTCGCCCTCGCCGCCTGGCGCACCACCATCGCGCGTTCCGCCGCCGAGGGACGGGTCACGGCCCGTAGGCAGGTGCTGGAGGTCGCCGCCCAGGCCCGCGGCTGGGCCGGGGCACGCATAGCCGGCGACACTGGCGATCACATCTTCGGCCGGCTCGTTGCCGGGCTGGACGCCACCGGCACGCTGCGTGAGCGCCTCGCCCGGTACGCCGACGAGGCCCGGGGCGCCCTCGTCGAGACGGCGGCCTTCCTCGAGACCGAGCTCGCCCCCCGGGCCCGTGAGCAGGACGCGGTAGGACGGGAGACCTACGGCCTGGAGTCGCGGTACTTCCTCGGAGCCGAGATCGACCTCGACGAGGCGTATGCGTGGGCATGGGCCGAGCTGCATCGCATCCATCAGGAGCAGGTGGCCACCGGCCAGGAGATCGTGCCGGGCGGGTCGATCGCGGACGCGGTGGCCGCGCTTGACGCCGACCCCGACAGCTGGATCCACGGCAGTGCGGCGTTCCGCGACTGGATGCAGGTCGAGGCGGACGCGGCGATCACCGGGCTGGCCGGCGTGCACTTCGACATCCCCGACCCAGTTCGTCGGATCGAGTGTCGTCTGGCACCGACGCACGACGGCGGGATCTATTACACCGGCCCGAGCGAGGACTTCAGTCGGCCCGGGCGGATGTGGTGGTCGGTGCCGCACGGCATCGAGCGCTTCTCGCCGTGGCGTGAGCTGACGACGGTCTACCACGAAGGGGTGCCCGGCCATCACCTCCAGATCGGTCAGACGGCGTATCGCGCCGAGCTACTGAACCGGTGGCAGCGTCTGCTGTGCTGGGTCTCGGGTCACGGCGAGGGCTGGGCGCTGTACGCCGAGCGGCTGATGCAGGACCTCGGCTACCTCACCCGCCCGGCCGACCGGCTCGGAATGCTGGACGGTCAGGCCGTCCGTGCGGTGCGGGTGGTGGTGGACATCGGGATGCATTTGCAGCTGCCGATCCCCGCCGACAACCCGTTCGGCTTCCATCCCGGCGAGGCGTGGACACCGGAGCTGATGCTCGAGCTGATGGCCGCGCACTCACAGCTCGACGACCCCACGCTGCGGTTCGAGCGTGACCGCTACCTCGGCTGGCCGGGCCAGGCGCCGTCGTACAAGCTCGGGGAGCGGGTCTGGCTGCAGGCGCGGGCCGAGCTGCAGGCCCGCCAAGGCGCTGCCCACGACCCACGGGCCTTCCACCGGGCGGCGCTCGACCTCGGCAGCCTGGGGCTCGACCCGTTGCGCGAGGCACTGAGGCAGTTGTGACCAGCCGGCCGCGGCTGGTGCTCGCCTCCGCGTCGCCGGCGCGGCTCGCCACCCTACGCACGGCTGGACTGGACCCGGAGGTAGTGGTGTCCGGTGTGGACGAGGACGACGTCGGCGAGACCGAACCCGCCGTGCTCGCGCTGCTGCTGGCGCAGCGCAAGTGCGCGGCGGTAGCCGGGCTCGTCGAGCGGCGAGACGACCTCGGAACCGGCCGCGTCCTGGTGCTCGGCTGCGACTCGGTGCTGGAGCTCGACGGCGCGGCGTACGGCAAGCCGCGCGACGCCGACGCCGCGATCCGGCGTTGGCATCAGATGCGCGGACGAGCCGGCCTGCTGCACACCGGGCACAGCGTGCGGCTGCTTGCCCCGGCATCGACGACCCGGCACGTCAGCGCGCTCGCCTCGACGGTGGTGCACTTCGCCGACATCGGCGACGACGAGATCGAGGCGTACGTCGCGACCGGCGAGCCGTTGGGCGTGGCCGGCGGTTTCACCCTGGACGGGCGGGGCGGGCCGTACGTGCGCGCCGTCGACGGTGACCCGCACACCGTCGTCGGCCTCGGCCTGCCCCTGCTGCGCGAGCTCGTGGGCGAGCTCGGGATTCGCTGGCACCACCTGTGGGCAGCACCGCGCTGGCCCTAACCGCACGCCTCGGCGGCCGGCAGCTCGCGCTGCTCGGTGCGCAGCAGGTACACGTCCAGCCCGCACGGGGCGCCGACGTAGACGTAGCGGTCGGCTAACAGCGCCATCAGCTCACCGGAGTCGTCCAGCCCCCAGGCGTTGAGGTATATGGAGACCACATAGGTCGGGGCATCGCGCCCGCGCAGCGTCGCCAGCAACAGGTCGAGGTCTGGGTCGAGGGTGCGGGTCAGCAGGCTCCACAGGTACGGGTAGGGGCTGCCCATGCCGGCCTCGTACAACACGTCGGCGGTACCCCACAAGATCACGGCAGTGTCGTCGTCGTGCGCACCGGCCGAGAGCCACTGCCCGACGGACTCGGCAGTCGTGGTGTAGCCGATCATCCGCTGCAGCGCGATGCACATGACGACACCCGCCGAGACCGCAGCCAGCACGGCACCTGCCCGCATCCCGAATCCGGACCAGGCACGGCCAGGCGCCACCAGGCCGGTCAGCAGGACCAAGGAGGGGACCAGCTCGAGCAGGTAGTCGGAGTAGTAGTCGCCACCGAGAGTGATGCCCACGCATGCGACGGCAACCATCGCGACCATCGCCCACCACGCCGAAGTCAGGTCGCGACGATCCCGCAGCTGGCGGTAGCCGAGCAGTGCGCAGATCGCCAACAGCACCATCCCGGACCAGACGGCGACGACGGCCAGGTGGCTCAGCCGCTCGAAGGGTCTGTCCGTGCTGCCCCCGAGGACACCCACCGCGCTGAACCGGTAGCCGAACAGCTGGAACCAGTACTGGGCCGCGGTCTGCCACGTCGTGAGCACCGCAGCCGCCACCGCGGCGACCGGCAGCAAGGCGCCAAGCACGCCGGCGGCGGCGACCCGGGCCGCATCGGCCCCAGGCAGCACTCGGGTGCGCCACGAGGCGAACAGCAAGACCGCCGCGAATACCGCGCCCTGGGCGTAGCTCTGGACCACCAGCACCGCAC
>JALYQN010000507.1 GCA_030855835.1 Actinomycetota bacterium
GCCTCATACAGTGCAGAGTCGCAGCGTTCCCAGAGCTCCTGCAAGGACACCTCTTCATCAGGTCGAACCGATGCGACGCCGCAGCTCACCGTCACGTCCGGGACCCGGCTCTCCAGGCACACTCGCACCCGCTCGAGCACGTCCACGGCCTGCTCGTCGTCGGCATGCGGCAGCACCACGGCGAACTCGTCGCCGCCGACGCGGAACGCACTGTCGGACGATCGCAGGGCCTCGAACGACTCCCCGAGCGCCACCAGGACCCGGTCGCCGTAGCTGTGCCCGAGGTGGTCGTTGAGCTGCTTGAAGCGGTCGACGTCGATCAGCGCCAAGGCAACGCTCGGGACGTCCGGGTCGGCGAGGGCCGCCTGGAGCAGCGGCCGGAACGGACGCCTGCCGGCGACTCCGGTGAGCGCGTCGGTGTCGGCCATCTGGTCGGCCTTGCTCTGCCGGCGGCGCAGCGACCGACCGCCGAGCAGGTACGAGAGGGGAACGGTGAACGCCGCGACCAGCAGCAGGCCCAGCGCCTTGCGGATCCGCAGGTCGCCGAGCACGCCCTCGATGATGTCGGCGCGCTGGTCGACCTCCATCACCAGCACCCCGTCTGCCGTGCGCACCGGGAGCAGGAACTCGAATCGGTGCACCTGGTCCGACTCGCCGGCGTCCTCGTCATGTCCGAACTCGGGCTGTAACGACTCGACGACCCCGTCGACTGGGGGGCTAGAGACTTCTAGCAGGCTCGGTGTCTGGCCAGACTCGGTCCAGGGGTGCTCGGCGGGACGCTCGATTTGCGGCTGCCCACCTGCTTGCGGGTGTGGGTCTATTCGGGTTGCGGACTGCCGGGCGCTGTCACGAGGCGTGGCTCAAGAGGGACTGCCCAGCTCGTAGTGGCGATGCCCACCTCGCGTCCCACCCGTTCAGGGCAGAGTGCGAGGGCATCATGGACAAGGTCATCATCGGGGTCGATCCCCAAGAGTGCACCAACCTCTGCGCGTCCTCGCCCCCGATTGCGAACTCGAGGCGCTGCGGATGCGTGTCGACCGTCGAGACGAGCTGTCCCGGCAGCGGGTGCAGACCGTCAACCGCCTGCAACGCCTGTTGGCCGAGCTGACCCTCGGGCAGGCGAAGAACGACATCACCGCCCGCAGGCGAAGGCGATCCTGGCGGGGGTGTGACGCGCTGGAAACGCGTTGGCCGAGTCCGAGATTGGCCTGTTCAAGACCGAACTCATCCGCCGCCGCGGCCCATGGAAGGCCTCGTCGCCTGCACAACCACTGCCGGCTGCATACCGTGTGCCACGACTTGCCGCCGGTCGAGTACGAGCAGATCTACTACGGTTAACACCCAGCCCAGCAATCTACTGGAACCTCAACACTTGAGTCTCCGCGATCGCGGTCACGTCGGTCGACGTCGACGTGGAGGCATGGTTCCGGCTCCGCACCCACATCGAAAGACCGGACTCGAGCCAGGTGAATCGAAATCCGACCCATCGAGTCCGCTACCAGCGGATCCGGGTCAGAAGGGAGCCATCACCCGCGCGGAGTGGGCTGAGCTTCAGGCGCCTTGGCCGATGTTCTGGGCCAGTCCGCCGTCCATGGTGAATGTCGATCCAGTGCAGTAGGCGGCATCGCTGGAGGCGAGGAAGACCGCGAGGCGGGCGATCTCGGCGGGCTGGGCGGCGCGCTTGAACGGGATGCTTTGCACCTGTTCCTCGAGCAGGCCTGGGTCGTCGATGGCTGCCTGGTTGAATGGGGTCAGCACCATGCCTGGGGCCAGGTTGTTCACATTGATCTTCAGGGGGGCGAGCTCGAGTGCGAGGGTGCGGGTCAGGTTGCGGAGTGCCCCTTTGGAGCAGTCGTAGTCGGCGCCACCGGCGTTCGGGATGTCTTCGTGGACGGAGGTGACGTTGATGATCTTGCCGCCACCTCCGCGCTTCTTCCGCTCCTGGATGAAGCGCCGGCAGCAGAAGAACGGGCCGTAGACGTTGGTCCGGATAGCCGTGTCCCACACCTCGGTCGACAACTCGGCGACGTCGGTGCCGGACGCGTCGACCCCTGCGTTGTTCATGAGGATGTCGACCGTGCCGAACGCTTCAACCGCACGGTCGAAGGCCGCGGACACCTGGGTCTCGTCGCTGATGTCGGTCTGGACGACGACCGCGGTCCGACCCGCAGCCTCAACCTCCTGCTGGGTTGCGGCAGCACCTTCGGCATCGTGGAGGTAGGTGATCACCACGTCGGCCCCCGCACTGGCGAACGCCACGGCTGTGGCTTGGCCGATGCCGGAGTCAGACCCGGTGATGAGGGCGACGTTGTCCTGCAGTCGGAGGGAGGTCATGACGACTCCTTGTCGTGGGTCAGTGATGGGTCGTTCGGCTGGGAGGCCTCGGTGATGCGCCACGCGGCGTTGATCAGCCCGACGTGGGAGAACGCTTGGGGATAGTTCCCTAGAAGCTGCCCTCCGTGGGGGACGGCTTCTTCGGACATGAGTCCGAGGTCGTTGGCGTAGCCGACCGCGCTGGTGAACCAGGTCTCCGCCCGGTCGACTTCTCCGGCCATGGCCAGGCATTCGGCAAGCCAGAACGTGCAGAGGAGGAAGCCGCTCTCGTCATCGGGCCATCGTCGCACCAGCCCGCCGGTGCCGAGCTCGCGTTCGATCGCCTCGATCGTGGCCCTCATCCGCTCATCGTCGGCCGACAAGAACCCGACGAGCGGCAGCAGCAGCACGGACGCATCGAGATCGTCGGAGGCGAAGGCCCCGGTGTAGGCGCCTGTTCTAGCGCTCCAGCCCTGCTCGAGCACGGCAGCACGGATCTCCTCGCGTGCGACCGCCCAGTGGCCGGGGTCGGCTGCGGCACCCAAGCGGTCGGCCAGCGCAATGGCCCGGTCGAGGGCCACCCAGCACATCACCTTGGAGGAGACGTAGTGCCGCCGGCGGCCGCGGGCCTCCCACATGCCTGCGTCGGGATCAGCCCATCCCGAGGCCGCCCGATCAGCCAGTGTGATCAGGAGGTCCTTGACCGCTTCATCCAGCTCGCCGAGGTCGTCGCGCAAGAGGTGGACAGCGTCGAGCAC
>JALYQN010000007.1 GCA_030855835.1 Actinomycetota bacterium
GTGCTGACCGCGCTGGCCGGGATCCCGCGCCGGCAACGCGAGGTGCTGGTGCTTCGGCATTGGCTCGACCTGTCCGAGGCCGATATCGCCGCCGTCCTGCGCATCTCGCGCGGCTCGGTCAAGACCCATTCGTCGCGCGGGCTCGCTGCCCTGCGCCTGAGGTTGGAGCCCGACGCATGAATCGAGAGCTGGACAGCGAGCTGGGTGCAGCGGTCCGCTCGGAGGCAGAGTCGGTGCAGCCGACCGACCGGCTCGGCGAGATCCGTGCCCGGACGCAGAACGATCCGGCGATGCAGTGGTGGCGCCTCCCGTTGGTGCTTGCGGGAGGTGCCGCCCTGGTCGCCGCCTCCGTGGTCGTTGGGGCAGTGTTGCTGGCGGATCCAGACCCCGCTGATCCCGACCCACCGATGGCCATCAGCGCGACCCGAGAGGTGACTGTCTTCGAGCTTGGTCAAGTCAACGGACAGCTGTGGCTTTACCCAGCACAGGTCACGACCGAGGACACCGGGGACCCAGCGCTCGACGCGGTACTGGCACTGAGCGCCACGGGGTGGCATCCCTGCACAACCGCAGAGGTGCAAGCCGTCGAGGTCAGAGCGCGATTGGTCACTGTCGCCTTCGGTGCGGGGGGACGGATGGGTGTGTGCTTGCCCGACGTGTTCGCTGCGCAGGCACAGCAGCTTGCCTGGACGGTGCGGACGGCAACCGAGTCCAACCGTCCGGTGCGCAGCACCTCACCCGACATCGGTCCGGTCAAGGCCGACCCGGAGGTGCTGTCGCCGGTGCTCATCGAGTCGCCTGCGGACGAGGCGACGGTGTCCAGCCCGGTGCGGGTGAGTGGCACCAGCGACACGTTCGAGGCGAACGTGCAGTGGGAGGTGCGGCGCGACGGCGAGGTCGTCGACGCGGGATTCACCTCGGGCGGGACGATGGGTGAGCGTGGACCGTTCCGGTTCACCGTCGACCTGCCACCGGCCACCTACACCGTCCGGGCGTACGCGACCTCCCCCGAGGACGGCCGCTTGGTCGCTGAGGACACCAAGACCTTCACCGTCCGGTGAGGGACCCGATCCGCTGAGAGTGACGTTTCTGCTGCGGTCGCGCGGCGTGTCGCGACAGATTCGTCACTCTCAGCGGAGGGGCCTCTCAGGGGAGGGGTGGTCAGCGGAAGGCGTCGCGCAGGCGGCCGAGCATGCCCCGGTTCGTCGGCATGAACTGGCCCGACGGGCGCTCCTCGTCACGGACCTTCGCCAGCCGCCGCAGCAGGTCGGTCTGCTCGACGTCGAGCCGGGTGGGGGTGTCGACCACAACCCGGACGATGAGGTCACCGCGGCCGGTCCCGCGCAGCCGAGGCACCCCGCGACCGCGGACTGTGATCGGTTCGCCGGACTGGGTTCCTGCCCGCACCTCCAACGGGACCACGGCGTCTGTGTCGTCGGAACTGGTCGCGCCGGTATCCGCCTCGAGGGTCGGCAGGTCGATCGTCGTCCCCAGCGCAGCTGCGGTCATCGGCACGTGCACGTCGCAGTGCAGGTCGTCGCCGCTGCGGACGAACACCTCGTGCGGGGCGACGTCGATCTCGACGTACAGGTCGCCCGGCGGACCACCCCCGGGCCCCACCTCGCCCTGGCTGGCGAGCTGGATGCGGGTCCCCGCGTCGACGCCCGAGGGGATCTTCACCGTGATCGTGTGCCGCGAGCGCACCCGGCCGTCACCGCTGCACTCGGGGCACGGGTTGGGGATCACCGTGCCGTAGCCGCGACAGGTCGGGCAGGCTCGCGCGGTGCGCACCTCGCCGAGGAACGACCGCTGGACCTGGGTGACCTCCCCACGACCCCGGCAGGTGTCGCAAGCCACCGGCTCGGAGCCCTTCTCGGCCCCAGACCCGGAGCAGCGGCGACACACGACCGCGGTGTCGACGGTCAGCTCCTGGGTGGTTCCGAAGGCAGCCTCGGCCAGCTCGATCTCGACCCGGATCAGCGCGTCCTGACCGCGGCGCATCCGCGGCTTCGGGCCGCGCTGGCTCCCGGTCTGGCCGAAGAAGGCATCCATGATGTCGGTGAAGCTGAAGCCGGCGCCGTGCGCAGCTCCACCGCTCGCCCCGAGCGGGTCGCCACCTCGGTCGTAGAGGTCACGCTTGGCCGGGTCCGACAGGACCTCGTACGCCGCCGACACCTCCTTGAAGCGGTCCTGGGTCGCCGGGTCCGGGTTCACGTCCGGGTGCAGCTGCCGCGCGAGCCGGCGGTAGGCCTTCTTGATCTGCTCGGGCGACGCGTCGTGGTCGACGCCGAGTGTGGCGTAGTAGTCGCTCATTCGTCGGCCAGCGCACGACCGACGTAGCGGGCCACCGCACGTACGGCGGCGATCGAGCCGGGGTAGTCCATCCGGGTCGGACCGACGATGCCCAGCGTGGCCAAGGCGTCGCGCTGCGGCCCGTAACCGCTCGCGACGACCGACGTCGCCGACAGCTCCTCGTAGGGCACCTCGTGCCCGATCCGCACCGTCACCGCGCTCGGGTCACCGGCCTCACCCAACAGCCGCAACAGCACCACGTGTTCCTCGATAGCCTCCAGCAGCGGCCGGATGGACACGTCGAAGTCGTCGCCGAACCGGGCCAGGTTGGCGGTACCCCCGACCAGCACCCGCTCGTCCGAGCGGTAGTCGGAGCAGGCCTCTACGAGCGCACTCAGCACCACCGCAACTACCGGTCGATCGGGTCGGTCGGCGGTCCCGACCAGGTCACTGGCCCGCTGCGCCGCATCCGGTAACCGGCGGCCGACGGTCGCGGTGTTGAGTCGGGCCCGCAGGTCGGCGATCAGCGTCTCGGCCACTGGGGCGGGGAGCTCGACCACCCGCTGCTCGACCCGACCGGTGCTCGTGATCAGCACCACGAGCAGCCGGGACGGCGTCATCTCCACCAGCTCCACGTGCCGCACCGTCGAACGGGTCAGCGTCGGGTACTGCACGATGGCCACCTGCTGGGTCATCTGGGCCAGTAGCCGCACGCTGCGCTGTACGACGTCGTCGACATCGACCGCGCCGTCGAGGAACGACGAGATGGCGCGACGCTCGGGCGCGCTGAGCGGGCGCACCGACGCCAGCCGGTCGACGAACAGCCGGTAGCCCTTGTCGGTGGGCACTCGCCCGGCCGACGTGTGCGGCTGGGCGATGAAGCCCTCCTCTTCGAGCACCGCCATGTCGTTGCGCACGGTGGCCGGCGAGACGCCGAGCGAGTGCCGCTCGACCAGTGCCTTGGACCCAACCGGCTCGCGGGTGGACACGTAGTCCTCGACGATGGCTCGCAGCACGCCGAGCTTGCGGTCGTCGAGCACATGTCCTCCTCACCGAGCTGGCACTCAATCGGGCCGAGTGCCAGTCTACGACGCATGGCCACTGGCTGGACCGAGCTCGCCCACGGTTGCTTCGTCCGACGCTACGACTCCTTCGACCTCTCGTGCGGCGTCGTGGCCGGCGGGGAGGGCCTGCTTATCGTCGACTCCCGCGTGTCGGCCGTCGAGGGCGCCGAGCTCGCCAGGCATGTGCGCGAGCTGTCGTCGCTGCCGGTGAACGTGGTGGTCAACACCCATGTGCACTTCGACCACACGTTCGGCAACGGTGCGCTGCGCCAGGCGTGGGCGGGGGTGCAGCTCGTCGCGCACGAATCGGTGCCAGTCGCGATGACCGAGCACGAGGCCCGGATCAAGCAGCTGAACACCGACGACGTGCACGACACGCTGCGCGACGACGTGCTCGCCACCGAGGTCGTGCCGCCGGACACAGTGTTCTCGTCGCTGTGGTCGGTGGACCTCGGTGACCGGGTCGTGGAGGTGGTGTACCCGGGTCGCGGCCACACCGACGGCGACGTGGTCATCCGGGTGCCCGACTCGGACGTGGCGTACGCCGGCGACCTGGTGGAGGAGTCCGGCCCGCTCTCGTACGGCCCGGACTGCTGGCCGCTCGAGTGGCCGCAGACTCTCGAGCTGCTGATCGGCCTGCTCGGCCCGGAGACGGTGGTGGTGCCCGGTCATGGCGCCCCCGTGGACAAGCAGTTCGTGCTGGAGCAGCGAGCCGACGCGGCCGCTATCGCGGGCCAGGTCCACCAGCTCGCCACCGCCGGCGTAGCGGTCGACGAAGCCGCCCAGCGCGGCACCTGGCCGTACGCGACGGAGCGGCTGGTCCAGGCCGTCCGCCGCGGTTACTCCCACCTCAGCCGCTGACCCTGCGTTGGTGGTACCGGGGCGCCGGTAAACCGCTCAGCACTGTGCTTATAGCGCCTGTCCGAACGCGACCGGACCGACCGCAAAGAAATGTTTGCGAAGATACCTTTGCGGTCTTACGGTGGCGGCATGGAACTGTCCAGCATCACGCCCGACCCAACCGCCCTGCGGGCGCTGTCGCACCCGATCCGGCTGCGGATCCTCGGCTTGCTGCGCGTCGACGGGCCGTCGACGGCCACCGCGCTGGCCACCCGGCTGGGACTGAACTCCGGGGCCACGAGCTACCACCTGCGCCAGCTGGCAGAGGTCGGTCTGGTCGAGGACGACGACCAGCACTCGAATGGCCGGGACCGCTGGTGGCGGGCGGCGCACGACGCCACCTCGTGGCGCTCGACCGACTTCGACGACGACCCGGACGCGCGGGCCGCAGACGACTGGCTGCTCCGCCATCAGGCCCGGGTCGCGTCGGACTGGCTGCACGACTGGCTCGAGATCCGCGAGGACTGGTCACGGGACTGGCGCCACGCCGCGGACCAGTCCGACTACCACCTCGACCTGAGTGCCGCGGGCCTGCGAGC
>JALYQN010000094.1 GCA_030855835.1 Actinomycetota bacterium
CGCTGCCGCATGCACATCGTGCCCACCACCGAACCCGAGATCGGAGCTGATGATCTACCTGCCCTAACCGCCTAACCCATCAGAAGGAGCACGCAGCCCTACACCACTACCGGGGACTTGACCGCCATCTGCTCCTCGCTGACCGCGACGACCGATTGCTTGGCATGGTCCGACTGTTGAGCGTGACGAAGCCGGCGTTGCTAGAACGGTCAGGTCCCGCTGGCGTGGTGGGGACAGTCTCGACGGCCGGCCCGGCTCATCCTGGGGTCGGCTCAAGCAACGGACTCCTTACCCGTTGCCTGCCGTTCGAAGACGGCTGTGACGTCTTCCAACGCCAGGCCCTTGGTTTCGGGCAGGAACTTGGCCACGAACCAGGCCGCCAGGATCGCCAGGACGGCGAACAACACCATCACCCAGGCCAGGCCCCACGCGGCATTCAAGGTCGGGAACCACTGGACGATGACGAAGTTGGCCAACCAGTCCAGGCTCGCGCAGGCCGCTGCCGCGCGGCCGCGAACTGCGGTGGGGAACACCTCACCCTGGATCAGCCACCCCGTTCCTCCGACCCCGATCGCGAACGCTGTGATGAACAACGAGAAGCCGATCATGACGACCCAGACCCTCGGCAGCCCGGTCAGGAACTCGACTCCCACCGCTGCGACCAGGATGGACACGGCCATCCCCAGGAAGCCACCGATGGCCAGCTTCCGCCGACCTATCTTGTCGATGTAGCGGAAGGCGAAGAAGGTGGCGATCACGTTCACTGCGCCCAAAATGGCCGCAGCCATCACGCCGGCCACGGCGGCGTCGACCGCCGACTTCCCTGCTTGGAAGTACTCCCCCAACAGCTGCGGACCGTAGTAGAAGGGGATGTTGATGCCGGTGATCTGTTGGAAGACGAAGAAGACGCCGACCACGGCCATGGCTCGTTTGACACCGGGCGTCCACAGCGT
Organism: Actinomycetota bacterium; assembly: GCA_030855835.1. GTDB lineage: Bacteria > Actinomycetota > Actinomycetes > Propionibacteriales > Nocardioidaceae > JACCVL01. The sequence continues at coordinate 954 of JALYQN010000094.1, forward strand.
CTTGTGTTCCAGCTGGCGCTCGGTCCCGGCAAGCTGCTCAGCGGTATCTCGTACCTGCTGCTCGGTGACGTCCATCCCCAGCTGCCCGAGAGCCTGCTGGGTGTCCGCGTAGCGCTCGTTGAGCATCAACCATCTCGGCGACTCCGGCATCCGCGTTCGCAGCAGGAGGGCGACGACCGCGGGCAGGGCGCCGATGCCGAGGATGATCCTCCAGTCCACCCCGGTGGCTTCCTCGGGGGCGATCTTGAAGGTCACGATGGCGACGATGAAAGACACGAAGATGCCCACCGTGATCATCCACTGCTGCATGATCATCAGCGCACCTCGCCGAGCCCGCGGGGCGAACTCCGCAATGTAGGCGGTCGCGATCGCGGAGTCTGCTCCCACCGCCAGCCCGATGAGCGTCCGCGCGACGAGAAGGGTCTCGGTGTTCCAGGCCACCGCCGACAAGATCGCCCCGACCGCGTAGATGGCCGCATCGACGATGAGCAGGGACTTCCGCCCGAAGCGGTCGGTCAACGGACCCGCCGCGAGAGCTCCCGCCGCGGCCCCGAGAGAGGCGCCCGCAACCAGGTAGCCGGTCGCGAGGTTGGACAACTCGTAGGGGATGAAATCCAGCACCGAACCGATGACGGCCGTGTCGTAGCCGAACAAGAAACCGCCGATGCACGAGAGCACCGCCAAGTACCAGTAGAAAGAGGTCGTGACCTGGGAGTCCAGGCCCGCGAGGACCCCCTCACCCCCTGGCTGCTCGGCTGCCTTGGATTCCGTAGTCATCGGCCGCCTCCTCGACGCCATCTCCCCGGCGGCAAGCAAGTAGACCGCTGCCGGAAATGCGTGTCAATATCCGCCATGGCTGTGCTCGCCCCTCCCGCCGCGGACGAGTTGCCGGCGCGGGAACGGCCCGGACGCGTTCTCCGCGGTCTCTGGATCTGCACGGCGGTGGTTGGGGTCACGGGTGCGGCACTGACGCTGGTGGCGTGGAACGACCTGAAGCCGGTGGACGCGTACCCGAACCTCGCCGGGTCGGTCGCCGGCCTGGTGTACGCCACTCTCGGCGCGACGATCGTCCGCCGGGTGGGCAACCGCGTCGGCTGGTTGCTGGTCGGCGTCGGACTCGTTTTCGCGATCATCTGCCTGACCTCCGCCTATGCCGTGGTGGGCGTCGTCACGCAGCCCGGCCTGGTTCCCGCGGCAGAACTGGTCGGCGCAGCCTCGGAGTGGATGTTCGTCCCACTCGCTGTGGGCGTGGCCTACGTGCTGTTGATCTTCCCGACCGGAGCCCTGCCATCGAGGCGCTGGCGGCCAGTCGCTACCACCGTGATCGCCGCCACCCCGCTCGTGCTCGCTGCGTTCATCGTGACGCCAAGGCCGGTGGCGCTGCCCGCACCCGGCGGCGTGTCCCTCGTGTACCCGAATCCGCTGGCGATCGGGTCAGGCGGCAGCATCGCCTCCGTCGGGACGATCCAGGGCCAGTCGGTGTTCTACACACTGGTCCTGGGCGTGGCGCTCGTAGCGCTCGTGGTGCGCTACCGCTGGGGTAATCCTGAGCTTCGCCAGCAGATCAAGTGGGTGGCCCTCGTCGCCGTTCTGGGGGTGACCTGCCAGGTCGTGGTCGGGTTGGCCCAGGTTGTGTGTGGCTGCGAGCAGACGCTGGTGACGGTCGTCGCCTACCTCACGCAAGCGGTGATCGCGCTGGTCGGGATACCCGTCGCGATCACGATCGCGATCCTGAAGTATGG
>JALYQN010000022.1 GCA_030855835.1 Actinomycetota bacterium
GACCCGCTCCTTGGGCAGCCACAGCCCCTGCCACGCCATGTCGACTGCCCAGGCGACGGTGATGCCTCTGTCGGCCAGCGACTCGATAGGGTCAGCGGTCATGGTCAGGTCCCTTCCACATCGGTGAGCCGTGTACCCACGTCCTGGCCTGGACTGTTGCCGATCTGTCCGGACGCCCTGCGCCCGGTGCTGACGAGGTAGCGGCCGCGCTGGCGCTGCGCAACGGTGCGCCGCTGTCGGGGTCGCTGGCCCGAAGCCGCGGCTGGCCGCAGGCTGAGGTCGAGCACGCGGCCATGTGACGGTGGACAACGGTGTGCTCGACGACAGGTCGGCGCGGGCGTGGCTGGCGGTTAGCGTCGAGCCGGGCATGCCCGCGCTGGAGCAGGCCCGGTTGAGGGAATTGGCGGCCGAGCTTGGCGGCGTCTCGCGCGTCGTCGGGGTCGACGTGGTGTGCAGCGCGGTGGCATACCCCCGGGAAGGGTCCAACGCCGCCACCCGCACCGCCTGGCGCCACTGCCGCGGTTGGGCCTGGACCCGGCGAGCCACACGGTCTCGGTGGCTTGGTCGGCTAGGACACCGGGACAGTCCGGTTCTGTATCCGACCGAAGCTCGTGAGCACCGTGTCCACACTGTGCCAACGCTTCGGCGCTTGAGGCGCACACGATCGGCGCGGAGTAAACACTCCTCCCCCCGGTCGACCTGGCGCTTACAAACGGCGCCGATTGTTACCGGTCGCCGCGGCCGTTTGACTGGGTGGTCAGCTCGGAGGACATTGCGTAGAACCCCCAAGGGACTTCCGATCCTCTTTCGGGGCTTCGTCCTGAGGGGACATCATCATGGGGGAACTTGTGACGGTTCGCCGGCAGCAGATGGTTGTCACGGTAGCGGTCTCGCTGGTTGGTCTGGCCATCGCCGGCGGTGGGATTGCGGAGGCCTCCCCAGCGGCCCCCGGCTCACCTTCGACGACCCGCGTATCGGTCAGCTCGAGCGAAGACCAGGTGCCGACCCCAAGCTTCGACTCCGCCATTTCGGTGCAGGGCCGATACGTGGTGTTTACTTCGGCCGCGTCGCGCCTGGTGGCTGGGGACAGCAACCACAGCCGTGACGTGTTTGTCCGGGACCGGAGCACTGGAGTGACCCAGCGGGTCTCCGTCTCCACCGGAGGCGCCCAAGGCAACAACGACAGCACTCAACCGGCTATCTCCGCCGACGGCCGCTACGTCGCGTTCATTTCCGCGGCGACCAACCTGATCCCTACGGACACCAACCACAGCTTGGACGTGTTCGTCCGGGACCGGGTTGCCAAGGTGACCCGGCGGGTGTCGATCGCGAGCGACGGCCAGGCCGACAACGGCGACAGCCGTAACCCGAGCATCTCTGCCGACGGCCGATACGTTGCGTTTGAGTCCTGGGCGAAGCATCTGGTCACCGGTGACACCAACGGCGCGTACGACGTCTTCGTGCGCGACCGCACGCGCAACGTGACACGCCGAGTGTCGGTGGGTACTGGCGGCAGCCAGGCCACTGGCTGGAGTCTCAACCCAGCCATCTCCGCGGACGGCCAACACGTGGCGTTCGAATCGTTGGCGTCAGACCTTGTCGCGGGCGACCACAACGGCCAGGCGGATGTGTTCGTGCGGGACCGGGATACCCAAGAAACAATTCGCGTGTCCGTGAGTTCGAGTGGAGTTGAAGGCAACCGTGCCAGCCACCAACCCGACATCTCCGCCGACGGCCAGCGGGTGGTCTTCCAATCGAAGGCCAGGATCCTCATCGCGGGAGACACCAATGCCACGAGCGATGTGTTCGTCCGGGACTTGGTGGAGGGGACCACCGAGCGAGTGTCGGTAACTAATCACGGTGCGCAGGCGAACAACTACAGTTTCCAGCCGGCCATCTCCGCCGACGGCAGTCAAGTGGCGTTCTTTTCGGACGCGACAAACCTCATCGCCAGCGATACGAACTCCACGAGCGACGTGTTCGTCCGGCACTTGGTGGACATGACCACCCGGCGAGTGTCGGTAGCCGATGGCGGTGGCCAGGCCAACGGCTACAGTTTCCAACCGGCTATCTCTGCCCATGGCCGATACGTGTCGTTCACGTCTGCGGCGTCGAACCTGATCGCTAGGGACACCAACGGCGACCGCGAAGTCTTCGTCCGCGACCGTGGGACCGGCTGAGTCGGCTCCGTCCCCGGGGCTGAGTCAGCGCAGGGCGCGAGCTGCTACGACGGAGATAACCAGGCGCTCGCACGTCCATAGCCGGTCGCCGGCTGCTCCCTTCACATCGGCGTCAGCTTTGCCGCCCCACCCTCAACTCCGATGAGATTCCCTAACGGTTGTCAACCCGGTCGGGTGGTGACTGTGGGTGAGCGTGCGGGATCGCGACGCGTGCTGGTTGCGGTGTCCTTCCTCGCGGCCGGCGATGGTGTGCCGGCGTTAGTCGAGGTCAACGTCGTTCGTCCTCGGTGGCGCCGCCTGGGGGCGGCGCAGCCTGCGGGCGCTCCACGTTGACATCTCCCGACGCCAGCAGTTCGGCAGCTATCGAGGAAGGCCACGGGTGCTTGCAGAGCACGCGTCGTGGTGGTCGCTGTTCGTCTCGCGGGTGAGCGTGTGGGTCGCGAGTCTTGTTGTCGCGGTCGAGCTCAGCGGGTCAGGCGGGCGCGGTGGGTGGCCGCACTGTGCGCCCTGGTCCGGGCGCGGGTCTTGACGTCGACGCTGTACCGCTGGGCGATCAGCGCCTTCGCGGCGCGTCGGGTGATCGGCTGGTTGTCAACGTCGCGCAGCTGGTAGCCGGTGCCGCGGGTCAGCACCGTCCAGGTCCGTTCGGCCAGCTTGCGGGCCACCGCCACGTTCGCCTGGGTGTGGCAGTGGCCGTGCTCGACCATCAGCCGGTGATAGAAGCATGCCCAGCTGGGGATCGCTGATCCGCGCGGCGTTGGCCGCCTGGTAGAACGCCAGCCGCAGCGCGGCCGGGCCCTCCTTGGTGATCGCCCGCGACGGCTGGTCGACGGTGCCAGACGACCAGTTCGACGGGGTGAGCCCGGCGTAGCTGGCGGCCGCGGCGGCGGAGTCGAACCCGGTGCAGTCGGCGAGGAACGCGCGCACGCTGGGTGCGGTGAACTTTCCCATCCCGGGCACCGAGCACAGCACCGGGTCGTCGCCATAGAGCCGTTCCCAGTAG
>JALYQN010000051.1 GCA_030855835.1 Actinomycetota bacterium
GTGCCGACTCGCCCTGCGCGTCCGCGTGCTCGCAGCCCAGCATTCCACCGGGCCGCACCAGCCGGCCCGCGGCCCGCTCGACCGCGCGGACCGCGTCAAGGCCGTCGGCGCCCGACCACAGCGCCAGCGCCGGCTCGTGCTCGCGCGACTCCCGGTCGACGCCGACGTAGGCGTCCAGCGGGATGTACGGCGGGTTCGCAACCGCGACGTCGACGACCCCGTCGAGGTCGGGGAACGCCGCCGCCAGGTCACCGAGGCGCAGGTCGACCCCGGTCCCGGCAAGATTGCACTCGGCATAGGCGTACGCGTGCGGGGACAGCTCGACCGCGTGCACGTGGGCCTGCGGGACCTCCGTGGCCAAGGCGGCGGCGATGGCCCCCGAACCGGTGCCCAGGTCGACCGCGACCGGCTCGGCAACGCCAAGCGCGTGTGCGGCAACCAGCGCCCCGACTGCCCAGCCGGTAACCAGCTCGGTCTCGGGCCGGGGCACGAACACACCGGGGCCCACCGCCAGCTCGAGGTTGCGGAAGGCGGCTGTCCCGGTGAGGTGCTGCAGAGGCTCGCGACCGGCCCGGCGCTCGACCAGCTCGGCAAACCGCGCCAGCTGGGCCTCGTCCGGCGGGTCGGCGACCCGTAGCCGCCCCCGCGGCACATCCAGCACGTGCGCCAGCAGCAGCTCCGCGTCGACCCTCGGTGCGGCCACCCCGGCCTCCGCGAGCCGGCGGCCGTAGGCCCGGACGAGCGATGAGACAGTCCCGCCGCTCGAGCCGCGGGAATGGCTCACCGTTGGTCCGGTGATCCCGAACCTGAGCCCAGGGCCGCCATCCGCTCGGCCTCCTCGGCCTCCACGCTGGCTCGCACCAGGTCGTCCAGCGCCCCGTCGAGCACCTGGTCGAGGGCATAGGTCTTGTAACCGGTGCGGTGGTCGGTCACCCGGTTCTCCGGAAAGTTGTAGGTGCGGATCCGCTCGGAGCGGTCCACGGTGCGGACCTGCGCGCGGCGGGCGTCGGTGGCCGCGGTGTGCGCCTGCTCCTCGGCCAGAGCGAGCAGCCGGGCGCGTAGAATGCGCATCGCCTGCTCCCGGTTCTGCAGCTGGGACTTCTCGTTCTGGCAGGACACGACGATCCCGGTCGGCGCATGGGTGATCCGTACGGCCGAGTCGGTGGTGTTGACGCTCTGGCCACCCGGACCGGACGAACGGAACACGTCGACCCGCAGGTCGCTGTCGTCGATCTCCACGTCGACGGGGTCCGCCTCGGGCAGCACCAGCACCCCGGCGGCCGAGGTGTGGATGCGTCCTTGCGACTCCGTGACCGGAACCCGCTGCACCCTGTGCACGCCGGCCTCGTGCTTGAGGCTCGCGTACGGGGCGCGCCCGGGCTCGAGGGCAGCGCGAGCCTGGACGGCGAGGGTTGCGGACCGTACACCGCCGAGGTCGGACCCGGTTGAGTCGAGCAGCTGCGTGCGCCAGCCGGTCCGCTCCGCGTATCGGGTGTACATGCGCAGCAGGTCGGCCGCGAACAGGGCGGACTCCTCCCCGCCCTCGCCGGCCTTGACCTCGACGATGACGTCCTTGCCGTCCAGCGGGCTGCGGGGAACCAGCAACCGGCGGAGCCGCTCGGCGAGCAGATCACGGCGGCGCTCCAGGCTGCCCGCCTCGGCCGCGAGGGCCGCGTCGTCGGCGCCAAGCTCGCGGGCGGCGGCCAGGTCACCACACGTGCGCTGCCAGTCGTGCAGGGTGGTCACGACGGCGCCGCGCTCGGCGTAGCGACGTCCGAGCCGCTGCGCCTCTCGGGGGTCGCCGTGCACCGCTGGGTCGGCCAGGCGCAGGCCGAGCGCCTGGTGCTCGGCGACCAGCCCGTCGACCAACGCATCGGTCGCCTCGAACACCTCTCGGCCCCTTCATCCCGGCTTCCGTTCGGATGACGTACTACGGCACCGGCGCGACGGACCACGGTCCGCCGGCCGGTGCCGGTGGTGAGCTAGTTGTCGGCGGGCTTCTGCGCCGCCTGCTTCGCGGCGTACCGCTTCTCGAACCGGGCCACCCGACCACCGGTGTCGAGGATCTTCTGCTTGCCGGTGTAGAAGGGGTGGCACTGCGAGCACACGTCGGCGTGGATCGAGCCGTTGTTCGACGTGCTGCGGGTGGTGAACGTCGCACCGCAGGTGCAGGTGACCTCGGTCTCGCCGTAGGCCGGATGGATGTCAGGCTTCATGCGGGTCCTCTCCGTACGTGGCGCCGGGTCGGCCCCTCGAGACCGTGAACCGGACCGCCGATGAGTCTCTCATCATCATCGACCATGAGTACAACGCGAGTCCCCCGAGTGGTGTTCCGCGCTCGTCGACGCTCACCTGCTCCGACCCGCTTCCAGCCGGCCTGTCAGGCGGCGAGCTGGCGGTCGATGTCGCCGGCGATCTTTGCGGGCTTGGTGGTCGAGCCGTACCGCTTGACGACGGTGCCGTCGCGCCCGACGAGGAACTTGGTGAAGTTCCACCTGATCGCGCCCCCGAGCAGCCCCGACTGCTCCGCGCGCAGCCACGCATAGAGCGGGTGCGCGTCATCACCGTTGACGTCCACCTTGGCGAACATCGGAAAGGAGACGCTGTGGGTCGTGGAGCAGAAGTCGGCGATCTCGGCCTCGGAGCCGGGCTCCTGCTCACCGAACTGGTCACAGGGGAAGCCGAGCACCACGAGGCCGTCGTCGCGATAGCGACGCCATAGCTCCTCGAGCCCCTCGTACTGCGGGGTGAAGCCGCACTTGGATGCCACGTTCACGATCAGCAGCACCTTGCCGGCATAGGCATCCAGCGGCTGAGGATCGCCGGTGATGGTTGTGGCCGTGAAGTCCAGGACTGTTGCCGAGTTGCTCATGTCATCCCTCGTCCGAGCGGTCTCCGCGCCGGCCTTGGCTGGCCTGCGGGGTGGTGTTCTGCACCTGCATCAGGAACTCGACGTTGCTACGGGTCTTCTTGAGCTTGTCGATCATGAGCTCGAGCGCCTGCTGGCCGTCCAGCGCGGACAGCACGCGACGGAGCTTCCACACGATCTGGAGCTCCTCCCGGGTCATGAGCAGCTCCTCGCGACGGGTGCCGGAGGAGTCCACGTCGATGGACGGGAAGATCCGCTTGTCGGCGAAGTCGCGGCGTAGCCGCAGCTCCATGTTTCCGGTGCCCTTGAACTCCTCGAAGATGACGTCGTCCATCTTGGAGCCGGTCTCGATGAGCGCGGTGGCGAGGATGGTGAGCGAGCCACCGTCCTCGATGTTGCGGGCGGCTCCGAAGAACCGCTTCGGGGGGTAGAGGGCGGAGGAGTCGACACCGCCGGACATGATCCGGCCACTGGCGGGAGCAGCCAGGTTGTACGCGCGCCCGAGGCGGGTGATGGAGTCGAGCAGCACCACCACGTCGTGGCCCAGCTCGACGAGCCTCTTGGCCCGCTCGATGGCGAGCTCGGCGACCGACGTGTGGTCGCTGGCCGGCCGGTCGAACGTCGAGCTGATGACCTCACCCTTGACTGCCCGCTGCATGTCGGTGACCTCTTCGGGCCGTTCGTCGACCAGCACGACCATCAGGTGGGACTCGGGGTTGTTGGTCGTGATCGCGTTCGCGATGGCCTGTAGCACCATGGTCTTGCCGGCCTTGGAGGGGGACACGATGAGCCCGCGCTGCCCCTTGCCGATCGGCGCGATGATGTCGATGATCCGCGTCGTCAGCCCGGTCGCCTCCGTCTCGAGGCGCAACCGCTCCTGCGGGTACAGCGGAGTCAGCTTGGCGAACTCGACCCGCTGCTTCGACTCCTCGACCCGCGTGCCGTTGACCGACTCGAGCCGGGCGAGTGGGTTGAACTTCTCCTTGCGGTCATGCTCGCGGATCTGCTTGACCTGGCCGGTGACCGCGTCACCCTTGCGCAACCCGTAGCGGCGGGCCATGGACAAGGACACGTACACGTCGTCGGGGCCGGCGAGGTAGCCCGAGGTGCGGACGAACGCGTAGTTGTCGAGCACGTCGAGGATGCCAGCCACCGGAAGCAGCACGTCGTCCTCAAAGACCGTCGGCTCGCCGCCCTCCGGACGGTTGCCGTCCACACGGGGACCGCGGTCTCGGTTGCGATCGCGGCTGCGACGGCGCCGGCTGCGGCGACTGCTCTCCTCGTCGTCGCGGCGAGGCTGGTTGCGGGCGTCGCCCCGGTTGTCCTGCCCGCGGCTGTCCTGCCCGCGGTTGTCGCTGCGGGTCTCCTGCCCGTGGCCCCCGTTGCGGGTGTCCGGCCTGTTGTCGCTGCGGTCACCCGTCTCGCTGCCGTCGCTGCCACCGTCGCTGCCGTTCTGTGTATCGGTGCGCTCACGGGCCGTCTCGCTGTGCCGGTCGACCCGGTCCGGCTGGGGCTCGGTCACCTCGAACGGCGCCTGGCTCGGCTCTGCCGGTGGCGACGCCGGTGCGGGCGTGGCATCCGCAGCCGGTCCGTTGTCGGCCTGCGATGCGCTGGCCGGCGTGCCGGCTGGGGGTGTGCTCACCTGGGCGGTGCTGATGGCGTCGATGAGCTGGCTCTTGCGCATCCGGCCGGTGCCCTTGATCCCCAGGCCTCCGGCGAGCTTCTGCAGCTCTGCCAGCACCATCGAGTTGAGCCCTCCCCCCGAGCGGCGCCGTGCCCGCTGCGTCGGGGCAGCAGGGCCAGCCGCGTCCGCCGGAGGAACAGCGGTGGAAGTGTCTGACACGTGAGGTCCTTCCCACGTCGTGGGACCGCGGTTCGCGAGTCCCGCTGGCGGTCCTGGTCATCCAGGCGCCGGATGAACCGACCGTGCGTCTGTGCACGGCCCCCAGCAAACGGGTGTGATTCGGATTCCCCCTTCGCGCGCTCCGCACGGGGCCTCGAAGCGTGGCGGAGCCCGTATTCGAGACGACCGCCGGCGGCGGAGGGAGGGTGCGCGACCGCGACCACTGCGGGCCGCTGCGCGCAGACCGAGAGTAGCACCGGAGGAGTGCCTGCTGCTCGTCCATCCTCAGCATTGTCCGAACGGTTGGTATTCCGCGAGCCGCGTGCCCGGCGCGCTGAGTCGCCCGCCGCGGATCGGGCTATTCGCTGACCGTCGCGCCGTGCAGGTCGGGCGCCAGCGCCAGCGCCTGCCACCCTGGTACGGCGCTCGCCAGCTCCTCGACCACCTCCGGACGGGCCGGCAAGCCGACCGTGGCGGGGTCGCCCAGCACCAGCACGCTCGGGCCGGCACCGGACACGACCGCGGCGTGCCCGGCGGCCCGCAGTCGCCGTACCGCCGCCAGCGAGTCAGCAAGGACCGACGCCCGGTACTCCTGGTGCAGCCGATCCTCGGTGCCTGCCAGCAGCAGGTCGGGGCGTACGGTCAGCGCGGCGACCAGCAGCCCGGCCCTGGCCGCGTTGGCGGCGGCGTCGGCGTGGGGCACCTGGGTGGGCAGCAGGGTGCGCGCGAGCTCAGTCGAGACCGCCCGCGACGGCACCAGCGCCACCACCGACGTTGTGGGCTGAAGTCGTACGGCCCGAGCACCGCCGTCCTCACTCCAGGCGAGGGTGAGCCCCCCGAGCAGTGCTGCCGCGACGTTGTCCGGATGCCCTTCGAGGTGGGCGGCGAGCCGCAGCGCGCCGCCGGACTGCAACCGCGTGATGTCCAACCCGGAACGTGCGGCGAGCTCACGGACCGCGACGATGCCTGCGATCACTGCCCCCGCCGACGACCCGAGGCCACGTCCGTGCGGGACCGCGTTGCGACAGCGCAGCCGCAGACCAGGCGGGTACGCGTCCAGCTCCGTGAAGGCGGCGCGCATCGACCGGACCACCAGGTGGGCCTCGTCGACCGGGACGGTCCCCGCGCCCTCGCCCAGCACCTCGATGTTCAGCCCGGAGGGGGCCACCTCGAGCCGCACCTCGTCGTACAACCCCAGCGCGAGGCCGAAGCTGTCGAATCCCGGGCCGAGGTTGGCACTCGAGGCCGGCACGGTGACGGTGACCGGCCGGTCGGACCAACCTGCGGGCCTGCGGTCGCCGAGCATCCGGTCAGCGCAGGCCGGCGGCTTCGGCCGCCGCGTCCGGGTCGGCGTCGATCACCGTGTCGACGATCTGGCGGCCCTCCAGGGCAGTCGCCGTGTCCTTCAGGCCGTGCCCGGTCACCGTGACCACGAACCGGAGCCCGGCTGGCACCTCCCCGCCCCCGGCCAGCCGCACCAGCCCGGCCGCGCCGGCCGCCGACGCCGGCTCCACGAATACCCCGTCCTTCTCGGCCAGGTCCCGCTGCGTCCGGATGATCTGCTCGTCGGTGACCGACTCGATCCGACCGCCGGACTCCTCGCGCGCGGCGACAGCGAGCTGCCAAGACGCTGGGTTGCCGATGCGGATGGCGGTTGCCACGGTGTCCGGCTCCGGCACCGGCACCCCGCTCACCAAGGGCGCGGCGCCGGCCGCCTGGAACCCCCAGAGCTGCGGGCTGCTCCCGGTCACACCGGCCGCCGCGTACTCGCGGTACCCCAACCAGTAGGCGGAGACGTTCCCGGCGTTGCCGACCGGCAGCACATGCACGTCGGGCGGTCCGGCCAGGGCGTCGACCACCTCGAACGCGGCGGTCTTCTGCCCGTGCAACCGCAGCGGGTTGACCGAGTTGACCAGGGCGACGGAGTACGAGTCGGCGAGCTCGCGGGCCAACCGCAGGCAGTCGTCGAAGTTGCCGCGCACCTGGATCACCACCGCACCGTGCATCACCGCCTGCGCCATCTTGCCGACAGCGATGCGACCGTGCGGTACCAGCACGATCGCGGTGCGGCCTGCCCGCGCGGCGTACGCCGTCATCGAGGCCGACGTATTCCCGGTCGACGCGCAGACCACCGCTTCGGCCCCCTCGGCTACTGCGACGGACATGGCGACGCTCATGCCTCGGTCCTTGAACGAGCCCGTCGGGTTGTCACCCTCGACCTTGAGCCACACCTCGCCGGCCACGAGCTCGGACAGCCACCGAGACTCGATGAGCGGAGTCCCTCCCTCACCCAGGGTGATCACCGGGGCGCCGTCGAGCATCGGCAACCACTCTCGGTACTCCTGGGCCACACCGCGCCACGGCCGCCGCCCGCGGCTGGCCATCAGTCGCCCTCCGCCTCGACCCGCATCACCGACGACACCTCACGCACCATGTCCATGTGCGCCAGCGCTTCGACGGTCGCCGCCAGCGCCGCGTCGGCAGCCGGATGTGTGACCACGACGAGCTGCGCGTCGTCACCGCGGCCCTCCTGGCGCACCGTCTGGATCGACACACCGTGGCGGCTGAACTCGGTTGCGACCGCTGCCAGGACCCCGACCCGGTCATCCACGTCGACGAAGATGTGGTACCTGGTGACGGTCTCGCCCATCGGCAGCACATCGAGCCGCGCGTAGGCCGACTCCCCCGCGCTGCGCACGCCGGCGACCCGGTTGCGAGCCGCGGTCACCAGGTCGCCGAGCACCGCGCTCGCGGTCTGAGCTCCGCCTGCGCCCGGCCCATAGAACATCAGCCGGCCGGCGGCCTCACTCTCGACGACCACGGCGTTGTACGCGCCGCGGACGCTGGCCAGCGGGTGGCCGGCCGGGATCATCGCCGGGTGCACCCTGGCGGACACCGCCGGGCCTCCGGGCAGCTCGTGCCGCGCACAGATCACCAGCAGCTTCACCACGCAACCCATCTGCTCAGCCGAGTCGATGTCAGACGTCGACACGTCCGCGATGCCTTCGCGGTGAACGTCGGCAACCCGCACGCGGGTGTGGAAGGCCAGGCTGGCCAAGATGGCGGCCTTGGCGGCCGCATCGAACCCCTCCACGTCCGCGGTGGGGTCGGCCTCGGCGTAGCCGAGCGCCTGCGCCTCCTCCAGCGCCTCGGCAAAGCCGGTTCTCGTGGTCGACATCTTGTCGAGCACGAAGTTCGTGGTGCCGTTGACGATGCCGATCACCCGGTGCACCCGGTCACCGGCGAGCGACTCGCGCAATGGGCGCACGATCGGGATCGCACCGGCCACCGCTGCTTCGAACCACAGCTCCCGGTCCGCCTTGGCGGCGGTCTCGAACAGTGTCGCGCCGTCCTCTGCGAGCAGGGCCTTGTTCGCGGTGACCACCGAGGCACCGTGCTCCAACGCCGAGCAGATCAGCGAGCGAGCCGGCTCGATGCCGCCGATGACTTCGATGACGAGGTCGACGTCCGCCCGCACGACCAGTCCGGCGGCGTCGGCGGTGAACAGCCGGTCGTCCACGTCGACGTCCCGAGGACGACCCGCGCGGCGGACCGCGATGCCGCGCAGGTCGAGCGTGGCCCCGATGCGTGCGGCCAGCTCGTCGCGTTGGGTGCCGAGCAGGGTGGCGACCTGGCTACCGACGACACCGCACCCAAGCAGGGCGACGCCGAGAGACTTCATCCGACGTCCAGGGCGAGCAGGTCTTCCTCGGTCTCGCGGCGCAGCAGCAGCCGCAGCATCCCGTCGTGGACGGCGACCACCGGCGGCCGAGGCACGTGGTTGTAGGTGCTGGCCATCGAGCGGCAGTAAGCCCCGGTGCCGGGCACCGCGAGAAGGTCGCCGCGGCGGATGTCCGCGGGCAGGAACTCGTCCTTCACCACCACGTCACCGGTCTCGCAGTGCTTGCCCACGACCCGGGCCAGCACCGGCTCGGCGTCAGAACGCCGCGACGCCAGCGTGCACGAGTAGTCGGCGTCGTACAGGGCGGGGCGGACGTTGTCGCTCATGCCACCATCGACCGAGACGTACATCCGGCTCTCGCCCGCGTCGAGTGTGACCTGCTTGACCGTGCCTACCTCGTACAGGGTGAACGTCGACGGGCCCGCGATCGAGCGGCCGGGCTCGATCGACAGGTGCGGGACGTCGATGCCGAGCGCGCGGCACTCGCTCGCCACGATCGCGCGGATGCCCGCGGCCAGCTGCCCGGGTGGCTGCGGGTCGTCCCGGCTGGTGTGCGCGATGCCGAAGCCGCCACCCAGGTCGAGCTCCGGCAACGAGCCGAACTCGGCCGACAGGCTGGCGTGCAACGCCAGTACGCGGCGAGCGGCGACCTCGAACCCGGAGGTGTCGAAGATCTGCGAGCCGATGTGGCTGTGCAGCCCGAGCAGGCGCAGACCTTCGGTGCCATGAACCCGGCGGGCCGCCTTCTCGGTGTCACCGTCGGCGAGGGAGAAGCCGAACTTCTGGTCCTCGTGGGCGGTGGCAATGTAGTCATGGGTGTGCGCCTCGACCCCGACGGTGGCCCGTATCAGTACCGGAACCACCACCCCGGCGGCTGTTGCCAGCCGGTCGAGCCGCTCGATCTCGTCGAAGGAGTCGACCGCGACTCGCCCCACGCCGGCCTCGACCGCGCGCCGGAGCTCGGCGTCGGACTTGTTGTTGCCGTGCAGCGTGATCCGCTCGACCGGGAAGCCGGCGCGCAGGGCCACGGAGAGCTCGCCGCCGGTGCACACGTCGAGACCGAGCCCCTCCTCGGCTACCCAACCGACAACGGTGGTGCACAAGAAGGCCTTGCCGGCGTAGTAGACGCTGGCCGGGGTGGGCTGCAGGGGCCCTGGTCCGGGCCGTTGGTCGGAGCCGGCGAACGCGTCGCGGAACGCCTGGGCCCGGGAGCGGAAGTCCGCCTCGTCGAGCACGTAGGCAGGCGTTCCCACCTCGGCGGCGATCTGGGTAACCGGCACCCCGGCCACCTGGAGCTCGGCTCCGTCCCGGCGTACGGCGCCGGCCCACAGCGCCGGCGACAGCGCGTTCACGTCGTCGGGCGGAAGCAGCCACCGTGGATGTTGCCCCGACTGGGTGTGTGCGACGCCGGCCTCATGCCCTGGCACGCGCAGTCACATCCGCTCGGGCGCGGAGACGCCGAGCAGGTCGAGCCCGGCCGACAGCACCGTGCGGGTGGCAGCGACCAGGGCCAACCGGGCCTGGTGCAGGTCGTTCACCGACTCGTCGCCCATCGGAAGCACCCGGCACTCGTCGTAGAACTTGTGGAACGTCGCCGCGGTTGCCTCTAGATAGCGCGCCACCCGGTGCGGCTCGCGCAGCGTTGCGGCCTGCTCCTGAACACGCGGCAGCTCGGCCAGCGCCCGCAGCAGGTCCCCCTCGCGGGGATGCACCAGCAGGGCTGGGTCGTAGGTCCCCGGGCCGTCTGGGACGGCGGCGCCGAGATCAATCGCACCCCGGATGATCGCCGACAGCCGCGCGTGGGCGTACTGCACGTAGAAGACCGGGTTGTCGCTGCTACGCCGCGACCACACCTCCAGGTCTATGTCGATCGCCGAGTCGATCGAGTAGCGGGCCAGGGCGTAGCGGGCAGCGTCGACGCCGATTGTGTCGACCAGGTCGTCGATGGTGATGACCGTTCCCGCGCGCTTGCTCATCCGCACCGGCCGGCCTTCGCGGACCAGGTTGACCATCTGCCCGATGACCAGGTCGAGGGTGGCGTCGGGATCGTCACCGAAGGCAGCGGCGAGTGCCCGGTAGCGGCCAACGTAGCCGTGGTGGTCTGCCCCCAACACGATCACGATCTGGTCGTGGCCACGCGAGCGCTTGTCCAGGTAGTAGGCGGCGTCCGCGCAGATGTACGTCGGCCTCCCGTCGGAGCGGATGATCACCCGGTCCTTGTCGTCGCCGTAGTCGCTGGAACGCAGCCACACCGCACCGTCGGCCTCGTAGACCAGCCCGCTGCGCCGCAGCCGGGCGACCGCCGCGTCGACCTCGCCGCGCTCGTGCAGCGAGTTCTCGTGGAAGTAGACGTCGAAGGCGACGCCGAACTCCACGAGGCTGGCCTTGATCTCGACGAACATCAGCTCGACGCCCTCGCGGCGGAAGATCTCCTGCGCCTCCGGGTCGGGCTTGTCCAGCGCGGACGGCTCCCGCTCGAGCACGGCGGTGACGATCTCGTCGAGGTACGCGCCCGCGTACCCGTTCTCGGGAACCTCGCGGCCGCGAGCCCGGGCCAGCAGGGAGCGGGCGAACCGCTCGATCTGGACGCCGTGGTCGTTGAAGTAGTACTCCCGGGTGACGACGGCGCCCTGGGCGGTGAGTAGCCGAGCCAACGCGTCACCGACCGCAGCCCAACGGGTGCTCGCCAGGGTGAGCGGGCCGGTGGGGTTGGCCGAGACGAACTCGACGTCGATCCGCCGGCCGGCCAGGGAGTCACCCCGGCCGTACGCTGCGCCAGCCGCAAGGATGTCGCCGGCAAGCCTGCCCTGGGCGCCCGCCTCGACCCGGATGTTGAGGAAGCCGGGCCCAGCGACCGTCGCGCTCTCGATGCCCGCCGCGGTGCCGAGCCGAGCCGCCAGCAGCTCGGCGATCTCGCGCGGCGGCCGGCCCGCAGGTTTGGCCAGCTGCATGGCCACGTTGGTGGAGTAGTCACCGTGGTCCCTGATCTTGGGCCGCTCCACGCGCACTGCACCCACCCGCCCACCGTGGCCCAGGCTCAACGCGCCCTCGTCCGTCAACGCGGACAGGGCCGCGGTGATGGTCGAGGAAAGTTGCTCGGGGGTCACCCGCCCAGCCTAACGAGGGCATAACCTAACGAGGCGGGACGAGCAGCCGCACCGTCTCCACCAGCTCGTTCGGGTCGTACGGCTTGGTCAGGTAGGCGTCCACTCCCAGCAGCCGGGCCCGGACGAGATCATTCGGGTGCGCACTGGTCGTGACCATCACGATCCGCACCTCGGCGAGGTCAGGGTCGGCACGCAGCTCGGCCGTGGTGGCCAGCCCATCCAGCCGGGGCATCACCACGTCGAGGGTGATCAGGTCAGGACGATGAAGCCTGGCCTGTTCGAGGCACGCCACCCCGTCGCTCGCCTCGATCACCCGGTAGCCCTCCAGCTCGAGATTGACGCGGACCAGGCTCCGCAGCGATTGCTGGTCGTCGACCACCAGCACGAGCGAGCGGCCGGTCGCGTCTGGCACGGCGGTCAGCCTAGGAGTGACCCGCTGCCGGTGCGGTAATCTCGGCGCGCCCGAGCCCCCGTAGCTCAGGGGATAGAGCATCGGCCTCCGGAGCCGTGTGCGCAGGTTCGAATCCTGCCGGGGGCACCGTTCGCGATTCGCTTCGGGCGCAGTGGGTGGCGGGGCCTCCGTGTGGTTGGGCCGCCGAGCGATGAGCAACTGGCGAGGTCCTGCAACCCGCCCCCGGGCGGCGCGGGCTAACCTGGGGGTACACGTTCAGGGTGCGCTGCCAGTGGGTCGGCGGGGCCGCGCCTTCAGCGCACGCATCCGAGAGGCAAAGAGGCGATCACGGCCGTGGACGAGTCCCCCCAGGGCAACGCGCAGTCCGAGTTCGGCACCAACGAGTGGCTCGTCGACGAGATGTACGAGCGCTATCGCGAGGACCCCGACTCCGTCGACAAGGTGTGGTGGGACTTCTTCCAGGACCGGGGCGACGGACGCAACGGTGCGGAGCCCGGCCGCGGTGGGCCCAGGCGTACCGACGACAGCTCGTCGCGTCCGGCGCGACCCGACGACGGGACCAGCCAGCAGCCGGACGGGAGACCCGCCGGCGGTAGCCCGGCCGACCGAAAGCGGGCAGGGAGGTCGACTGCCGCGAGTCCCGAGTCCGAGAGTGTGGACCCGGACAAGGGCGACAAGGCGTCGGCCATCTCGCCGGCCCGCGACTCCGCCGAGGCACCGTCGGCATCCTCCTCCGGCAGCCGGCCCACGCCGAAGACACCGGTCGCCGCGCCGGCGCCATCATCGGACCAGGACGCTGACACCGGACCGCAGCGCTCGCCGATGCGTGGCGCCGCCGCCCGCACGGCCACCAACATGGACCAGAGCCTGGCGGTCCCGACCGCGACCAGCGTGCGGTCGGTTCCGGTCAAGCTGCTGATCGACAACCGCATCGTCATCAACAACCACCTTGCCCGCGCCCGCGGCGGGAAGGTGTCGTTCACCCATCTGATCGGCTACGCGCTGGTGAAGGCGCTGGTCTCGGTCCCGGAGATGAACCGCTCGCACGAGCTGGACGACAAGGGCAAGCCGGTGCTGGTGACGCCCGAGCATGTCAACCTCGGCCTCGCCATCGACATCGTCAAGCCGGACGGCACCCGGCAGCTGCTCGTCCCGTCGATCAAAGCGGCGGAGCGGAGCGACTTCGCCGGCTTCTGGATCGCCTACGAGGACATCGTGCGCAAGGCGCGCGAGGGCAAGCTCGGTGTAGACGACTTCGGCGGCACCACCATCACGCTGACGAACCCCGGCACGATCGGCACCAATCACTCGGTGCCGCGGCTGATGAGGGGGCAGGGTGCCATCATCGGGGTCGGGGCCATGCAGTACCCGGCACAGTACGAAGGTGCCTCGGACAACACGCTCAGCGAGCTTGCGGTGAGCAAGACCATGACGCTCACCTCCACCTACGACCACCGCATCATCCAGGGCGCGCTGTCCGGTGACTTCCTCCGCCGGGTGCATGCGCTGCTGCTCGGCGAGGACGGCTTCTACGACGAGATCTTCGCCGCCTTGCGCATCCCGTACGAGCCGGTGCGCTGGGCACGTGACGTGGATGCGACACACGACGACGAGATCAGCAAGCAGGCACGCATCCTCGAGCTGATTCACGCCTACCGCGTGCGCGGGCACATGATGGCCGACACCGACCCGCTGGAGTACCGCCAGCGCAGCCACCCCGACCTCGACGTCGTCACCCACGGGTTGACGCTGTGGGACCTCGACCGGGAGTTCCCGACCGGCTCGTTCGGAGGCGCGTCGCGGCGGTTCATGAAGCTGCGTTCCATCCTGGGCATCCTGCGGGACTCGTACTGCCGGACGGTCGGCATCGAGTACATGCATATCCAGGACCCCGAGCAGCGTCGCTGGATCCAGGAGCGGGTGGAGCGGCCGCACGAGAAGCCTCCCCGCGAGGAGCAGCTGCGAATCCTGAGCAAGCTCAACCAGGCGGAGGCATTCGAGACGTTCCTGCAGACCAAGTTCGTCGGGCAGAAGCGGTTCAGCCTCGAGGGCGGCGAGACGACCATCCCGGTTCTCGACGAGATCTGCGAGGCGGCCGCCGAGGCGGCCCTGGACGAGGTCTGCATCGGCATGGCGCACCGCGGCCGGCTCAACGTGCTAGTCAACATCGTCGGCAAGAGCGCCGCGCAGATCTTCCGCGAGTTCGAAGGCAACATCGACCCGCGCACCGTCCAGGGGTCCGGTGACGTCAAATATCACCTCGGCGCCGAGGGCGAGTTCACCGGTGGCGGTGGCAGCTCGATGAAGGTGTCGGTGGCGGCGAACCCGTCGCACCTGGAGGCTGTCGATCCGGTGCTCGAGGGGATAGCCAGAGCGAAGCAGGACCTGCTCAACCGCGGCGCCGACTACCCGGTACTGCCGCTGCTGGTGCACGGTGATGCCGCATTCGCCGGTCAAGGCGTGGTGGCCGAGACGCTCAACCTGTCGCAGCTGCGGGGATACCGCACCGGAGGCACCGTGCACCTGGTGGTGAACAACCAGGTCGGCTTCACCACCTCACCGGCGTCGTCACGTTCCTCCCTGTACTGCACCGACGTGGCCCGGATGGTGCAGGCCCCGATCTTCCACGTGAACGCCGACGATCCCGAGGCGTGCATACGGGTCGCACGGCTCTCGTTCGAGTACCGCCAGGCCTTCAACAAGGACGTCGTGATCGACCTGGTCTGCTACCGCCGCAGGGGACACAACGAGGGTGACGACCCGAGCTTCACCCAACCGCTCATGTATGACCTGATCGAGAAGAAGCGCTCGGTGCGCAAGCTCTACACCGAGGCTCTGGTCGGCCGAGGCGACATCACCGTGGACGAGGCGGAGCATGCGCTGCGCGACTACCAGCAGCAGCTGGAGCGGGTGTTCGCCGAGGTGCGTGAGGCCACGAGCGCCACTGCCGAATACCAGACGGTGCCTGAATACCCCACCAAGCCAGAGGCTCCCGGGGGGCGGCAGACGGCTGTGTCGCCCGAGGTGCTCAAGGTGATCGCGGACGCACACTCAACGCCGCCGCAGGGGTTCAACGTCCATTCGAAGGTGATGCCCCAGCTCCAGCGTCGGGCGAACGCGATCACCGGCGGCCCGATCGACTGGGCTACCGCCGAGATGATCGCGATCGGCTCGTTGCTTATGGACGGTCGCCCGGTACGGCTCACCGGGCAGGACTCGCGGCGCGGCACGTTCGTCCAGCGGTTCGCGACCATCATCGACCGTACGAACGGTGAGGAGTGGACCCCGCTGCGGCACCTGTCGGCGGACCAGTCCGGGTTCTTCGTCTACGACTCGCTGCTGTCGGAGTACGCCGCGATGGGCTTCGAGTACGGATACTCGGTCGCCAGGCCAGAGGCGGTGGTGCTGTGGGAGGCCCAGTTCGGCGACTTCATGAACGGTGCGCAAACCATCATCGACGAGTACATCGTGGCCGGCGAGGCGAAGTGGCAGCAGCGCTCTGGCGTGGTGCTACTGCTGCCGCACGGCTACGAGGGACAGGGCCCGGACCACTCCTCGGCGAGGATCGAGCGGTTCCTCACCCTGGCGGCTGACGACGCGTTCACGGTGGCGCAACCCAGCTCTCCGGCCAACTACTTCCATCTGCTGCGGGCCCAGTCGCTCAGCGACGTGCACCGGCCGATGGTGGTCTTCACCCCCAAGTCGATGTTGCGGAGCAAGATCGCGGTGTCCGCGCCGGAGGACTTCACCAACGGGACCTTCCGACCGGTGATCGGGGACGAGGTGGCCGACCCAGAGGCGATCGAGACGCTGCTGCTGTGCTCGGGCAAGGTGGCGTGGGACCTGCGGACCGAGCGCGGCAAGCGTCAAGCAGACGGCGTGCGGACGGCGATCGCGGCCGTCGAGCGGCTCTACCCCCGGCCGCTTGCTGAGCTGCGTACGGAGGCTGAGCGCTACCCGAACCTGCGCAGCATCCGCTGGGTGCAGGACGAGCCGGCCAACATGGGACCCTGGCCGCACATGGCGCTGCACCTGCCCGGCAAGTTCGGGAAGGTCGAGCTGACCCGGGTGTCGCGACCGGAGTCGTCGGCGCCGTCGGTGGGCCAGGCGTCCCGGCACAGCGAGCAGCAGAAGGCGCTGCTCGACGAGGCGTTCGGCTGACATGTACTTCACCGACCGCGGTGTTGAGGAGTTGCAGGCGCGTCGGGGCGACGAGATGGTCACGCTGTACTGGCTGGCCGAGCGCCTATCCGACTTCGTCGACCTGAACCCGGAGTTCGAGACGGCGGTCGAGCGGCTGGCCACCTGGCTGGCCCGCGACGACGATGACGACCCCGACCCCGACCCCTGACCGATCCGCGGCGAGTAGTCTCGTGATCCATCACCTCTGGGCCGGCGATCCGTGCGTTCTGGTCATTCGCACCTCGCGGATCCCACCAAGGAAGTGATCGATCTTGCTGCGGCCGTCCAGCCGGAAGCCGATCTTCTGGTAGTAGCGCAGGGCGCGCGGGTTCTCCGCGGCTACCCACAGGTACGCCGGTTCGAGCCCGATTGCGGGTCCGACGAGGCGGTCGGCCAGTCCACTGCCGTGCTCGCTGGCCCGCACGTACAGGGCATACAGCTCCGGCAGGTACTGCATATCGTCGTCACGACCCGGACCTGCGCACGCGAACCCAAGCGCCTGGTCGCCGGCAGCGGCCAACCAGGTGCGTCGTGGTCCGGTCCGCAAGATGTCTTCCCAGCGCAGGATCCTGGCGTCGAGGTCACCGGTGCGGGCGTCGAGGGTGTCGGCTGGAACGATGCCGACGTACGCCTCCCGCCAGCACGCGACGTGGCACCGCGCAAGCGTGATGGCGTCCTGGGGCGAGGCTGGTCGTACCTTTGGATAACCGGTCACGTGCCCGCGCCTACCAGAAGTGACGGGTCGCGGTCAGGGGGTGAGGACGAGCTTCCCGAAGACGTCCCCCTCGGCCAAGGCGACGAACCCGTCGCGTGCGTCGGCCATCGCCAGTGTCCGGTCGACCACGGGGCGCACGCCGGTCAGGGACATGAACTGCATCAGCTGGGCCAGCTCGTCGCGGGTGCCCATCGTCGAGCCCTGGATTCGCAGCTGCAGGAAGAAGATCCTGTTCAGCTCCCCCACCTCGGGCGTGAAACCCGCGGTCGCACCAGCGATCACCAGCGTGCCGCCGGGCCGCAGCGACTTGATCGAGTGCGACCAAGTGGCCGCGCCTACAGTCTCCATCACCGCGTCGACACGCTGCGGGAGCCGGGCCCCGGTCTCGACCGCCTCGTCGGCCCCGATCTCCTCGGCCCGAGCACGCCTGGACTCGTCCCGGCTGGTCGCAAACACCCGCATCCCCGCGGCATGGGCAAGCACGATGAGCGCCGTCGCGACCCCACCGCCGGCACCTTGCACCAGCACGCTGTCGCCGGGACGCAGCCCGGACTGCGTGAACAGCATCCGGTACGCGGTGAGCCACGCGGTGGGCAGGCACGAGGCCTCTTCGAGGCTCAGGCCATCCGGCTTCGCCACCACGTTGCGGCGCGGCACCCGTACCGTCTCCGCGAACGTCCCGGGGTAGCGCTCCGACAGCAACGACCGGGACGGATCGAGCGTCTCGTCGGCGCGCCAGGACGGATCGGTGATCACCGCGTGCACCACCACCTCGTTGCCGTCCTCGTCGAGGCCCGCCGCGTCGCAACCGAGCACCATCGGCAGCCGCTCGGCCGACAGCCCCACTCCCTTAAGCGACCACAGGTCGTGCTGGTTCAGGGCAGCCGCCTTGACCTGAATGGTGACCCAGTCGCCCGGCGTCTCCGTTTGCGGAGCCTCCCCCACCACCAGCCCCGCGATCGGGTCGTCGTCGTTGATCTTCTCCACATACACCGCGAGCATCCGCAGACCCTAGTGGCCAGCACGGCGGCGCACCGGCCACACCCGGCGCACCACCATCGCCCGTACGTCGCCCTCGGGCACCGCGCCCACGGTGCGGGAGTCCACCCCCTCGACCGGATTGTCCCGCTGCACCCACCAACCCGTGCCGACCCGGTGCGACAACCGCTTGACCGCGAGCACACCGCCGGGCAGTACCACGACGGCCAGCTGGTGCTCTCTCGGCTGCCCCCCGTGCCGGACCAGTAACCGGTCGCCGTGGGCGAGGGTCGGCTCCATCGACCGGCCTCGTACGACAGCCAGACCCCAGCGAGGCAAGGGCTGACCTCCAAACCCGGCCCGAGCAGCCGGCTCGCGTCACGCTATCCCGGGGTAGGGTCGCGATGATCGACCCGACACCCCACAGCTCGACCGGAAGGATTCCCATGCTCGCGCGCGTTCTCCCCCGGCTCTTCGCCCCGACCATCGAGGTGCACGCGCACTGCGACCTGCCCTGCGGTGTCTACGACCCCGCCCAGGCGCGGATCGAGGCGCAGTCGGTGAAGGCCATTGCCGAGAAGATGGCCGACAACGACGACCCGGCGTTCCGGACTCGCGCCCTGATCATCAAGGAGGAGCGCTCCGAGCTGGTCAAACACCACCTCTGGGTGCTGTGGACCGACTACTTCAAGCCGCCGCACTTCGAGGCCCATCCGCAGCTGCACGAGCTGGTCAACAAGGCGACGAAGCTGGCCGGCGGGGGCGGGGGGACCAAGAGCTCGTCGGACGTGGAGACCGCTGACCAGCTACTGACGGCCATCGACGAGATCGCCGAGATCTTCTGGGAGACCAAGAAGGGCTGACACCTCCCACGAGCCTCTGACCTGCAACGATGCGGTCAGCGGGTCGTCTCAGTCCGCACGGAGTCCGCAGGAACACCCAGCGCCGCGTCCATCACAGCCCGGGTCCGGTCGTCGTCGCCGGGCCACATGTGCGAGTAGACGCGCAACGTGATGGCGGCCGACGAGTGCCCCAGCACCGTCTGCACCTGCTTCACGCTGGCACCGCCTGAGATAAGCGCAGACGCCGTGAAGTGGCGCAAGGAGTGCGTGTCCACGTCGAGCCCGGTTGTGGCCTGCGCGGACCTCCACGCCCGCTTCCACCGCTGGTACGTCAGCGGCTCCCCCAGCTCCGTCGTGAACAACGCACCCGTCGACGGGTAGGCCGCAAGGTGCGCGGCCATCGCCTCGACGACCATCTGGCCGACCGGGACGGTGCGCGTGCTCCTGGCTGTCTTCGTCGGCCCGATGCTGCCGTCCTGGTAGCGCTGCCGCTCCACCCGCACCGTGCGGCGCAGGAAATCGACGTGGCCCACGTCCAGCCCGAGCGCCTCCCCGATGCGCAGACCGGACCCGGCGAGCAGGATGACCAGCCCCCGGTAGCGGCCGTCGACAGCGGCGGCCAGCGCCCGTACCTGCTCGACGGACGGTGGCACAACCTCAGCCGCGGACACGGCCGGGAGGACGACCCTCCGGCACGGCGAGTGAGCTATCACCCGGTCATCGACCGCTGAGGCCAACACCCGCACGAGCACGTCGTACACATTGCGGACCGACCCCGGTGCCAGCGTCGCGGACAGCGCCTTGACGAGCCCCTGCACGTCGGAGCTGCGCAGGCTGTCGTTCGGCCGATCACCCAGCGCCGGCAGCACATGGACCCGCAGCGCGTTGTCGACGATTCTGGCCGTCCCGTCGCGGCCAACCTGGGACGCCTCCCACCCGGCCGCGTAGCCGGCCAGCGTGACCCGGCCGGCGCGGGGGTCCACGTACGTCCCGGTGATCACCGCAGCCGTCACCTCGTCGAGCCAGCGCTGCGCGTCGACCCTCCGGGCGTGGTGCTTCGCGTGCTCGCGGCCGGCGTCGTCCCTGTACCGGGCTCTCCAGTGGCCGTCAGGCCTCCTGCTGATGCTCGCCACCGTCGGCCTCCCTCCCGCCGCGCCGGGCCTTGACCGCCGTCTCTTTCTCGGCCAGCTCATCCAGGCTGTACGACCTGCCCTTCAAGACCCCCAGCTCTCCCAACGAGACCAGCTCGTCCGGGGACACCCCGTGCCGCTCACACATCTGCCGGAGCCGCCGGAACCTGTCCACGGCCCCCGCCCGCTCGGCGGTCGCCAGAAGATGCCGCCGGTCCGCGTCCTCCACGTCTTTGGTCGCCCGAGTGAGCTGCTCACCCAGCGGCGTCTCGGGTCGCAGCAAGGAGTCGAGCGGCACGTCGAGTGCCCGTGCCACCGCCACAGCCTCATCCAGCCGGACAGCGCGGGAGCCGCGCTCCATGCGGGTG